>CAIYXV010000101.1 GCA_903930225.1 uncultured bacterium
TATTAAAGGCGACCTGCAGATGCACAGCCAGTGGAGCGACGGCAACAATACCATTGAGGAGATGGCCTCCTACGGCCGGAAATTGGGTTATCAGTACATCGCCATCACCGATCACAGCCAGGCGGTAAGAATAGCCGGCGGGATGAACGAGAAGGAAACGTTAAAGCAGATCAAAGAGATCGATAAGCTCAATAGCCGGCTCAAGGGGATAAGAGTTTTAAAAGGCATCGAGGTCGACATATTGGGGGACGGAAAGCTTGACCTGCCCGATTCTGTCCTCAAAGAAATGGATGTGGTGGTCGCGGCCGTACACTCCCGGTTCAAGATGCCAAAAGACGAGATGACCGGGCGCATCATGAAGGCGTTCGAGAACAAATACGTCAATCTCCTGGCGCATCCCACCGGCCGGGTCATCGGAAAACGCGACCCCTATGAAGTGGATATGGAGAAGATCATAAAAGCGGCGGCGGATACCGGGACCTTCCTGGAGATCAACGCCTATCCGGAAAGGCTCGATCTAAATGATGTTCACGCGCGGATGGCGATGGAGAACGGGGTGATGCTCTCGATCGACACCGATTCGCACTTCGATGAACAGCTGGAGAACATGAAATACGGGGTGGCGGTGGCGCGGCGGGCGCATCTGGAGAAAAAAGACATCATCAACACTTTTCCGCTTCCGCAGCTTTTAAAAAAGCTTTATCATAAAAGATGATCATTCCGCCGCGTGGTCCAAGGTGACCCGAGTGGTATCATTGGGATCGAATTTCACGTACACTTTTTTCCCGGGCTGATATTTATAGGTTGAGGCTTTTATGACCGGCGCCTGGGTTTCAGCGGTAAAAACCGGTTTCCCGGCGGGGCGCACCTCGATCATAAATCCCATGACTGGATTATCGCCATCGACTATTATCCCCAATTCCCAGCTGCGCAATATGGTCGCTTCCGCCAATTCTCCTTTGGACATTAATTCTTTGTTGAGCGCGTCGCGTTTTACGATCATCGCTTCCACCTCTTTGGTCTGCGCGTCATTTATCCCGGCAGAAGCTGTCGCCGTAGATCCCGCTTCAGTCGTTTCGACCAAAGCTACCTTTTTGGGATCTTTCGGATCGAACTTTACCGGCACGACCGCGCCCGGCTGGAACTGCGCCATGGTCAGGCGCGAGATCATGCTTTTTATTTCCGCCCGATAGGCCGGCCGGTCCTTGGGCCGGACCTCGACCTCGAACTTTACGATGTAATACATGTTGTTGACCGTCCAGCCGGTCTCTGTCACTTTTAAAATGGTCGCTTCAGCCGTTTCGCCTGTTTCCATCAGTTTACGCGCTTCGACTTCCGGCCCGAGCACCGATCTGAAAACAAAAAAGCAAATCGCGCCGGCCGTCACGAAGATAAAGGTGCCCACGACCGGATCGGCAATGATCGCGGCAACCGCCCCGACCAGGAATCCGATCATCCCTCCTATCATCCCCACCCTTCCCCAGAAATTCCACATCTTGATATAATCCCACATATTATTCTCCTTATCGTAAAAACAAAGACACCCCCATTATAATCCCGATTGACAATCTGTCAAAATAATTTTATGCTAGCCGATAGCGATGAAAGTTAACGTATACTGCGACGGGGCATCAAGGAATAATCCGGGCGACGCCGGGATTGGCGTGGTAATAAAATCCGGCGACAACAAAAAGGTCCTGCTTGAAGCGGCCGATTACATCGGCCAGACCACCAATAATGTGGCGGAATATATGGCCCTTATCAGGGGATTGGAAGAAGCGCTGATCCTTGGCGCAAAAGAAGCTTCCTTTTTTTGCGATTCGGAGCTTCTGGTAAAGCAGATGAACGGGGAATACAAGGTCAAGAACGAGGGATTAAGGCCATTATATCTGCACGCCCGGTCGCTCGCGTCCAAATTCAAGACATTCACCATCAAGCACGTTTACCGCGAGCATAACGAACACGCCGACGAGCTTTCCAACCGTGGTATCGACGAACATTTCAAAAAGGAGAACCCGCTTTTCGGAAGTTAGCGCGGTTTATTTCTTTTTAACCGTGGTCTTTGGAACCGCTTTTACTATCGGGGCTTTTGGGGCCGCTTTTATTTGAGGAACGATCGGTTTAACTACCTGTACCGCTTTTGTAGTGATCGGAGCGGGTGGTACCGGTGCCGGAGCCACAACCTTCGCCTTTTCCTCCCCAACATATCCTATCGAGA
>CAIYXV010000102.1 GCA_903930225.1 uncultured bacterium
GCAGCTCACCACCGCCGCCCAATTATGAAACACCCCACGAAGGTCACATTAAAATTATCGCCCTCTACCTCTGGGAGAGGGCGGATAGAAATAAGTTAATGAATATGAAATATAGTGGGTGAGGGCCTAATGTCCGGCGATTTCTCTTTCATTGTTTTTGGGCGGAGGTCGGGGGACCATTGCGAGCTCCGCTTAATTTCCCGGAGCGAGCTTGGGGAGGTAGTGAGTGGTCGGGGGAAAGGGAGGAGAAGAATAGAAATCGCCTAGACCTTTTTTGTTTCTTTTTTGGGGCTATGCCAAAAAAGAAAGAGAAAAAATAAATTTGGATAATCTACAGCATCAACAATCGATAAACCGAATTGATAAGGAAGAACAATAGATCCTGGGTCGGCTGAAGCAGAATTATCAATATCAATAAAAAGAAACCGTACCTCTCAAGCATTACCTGCCATTCATAAGGCAAAAACTGGGTGTAGATCCTCGAGCCGTCAAGCGGCGGTATAGGCAGAAGATTGAATATCATCAGCGCCAGGTTGATGAAAATGGCCGTCTGTAAGACCGAAACCCACAACTGGCTGCTGAAAGGCACTGTCTTCAGCACGATCGCCAGAATCCATGCCATAAAAAAATTACTGGCCGGTCCGGCCAGCCCCGTCAGCATCATTCCCTGATTGGGATTGCGGAAATTGTAAGGATTGATGGGAACCGGCTTGGCCCAGCCGATCCTAAAGATCAGAAGCGCCAGGAACCCGACCGGATCGATATGCGCCAGAGGATTCAGCGTCAGCCGCCCCGCCAGCCGCGGCGTCGGATCGCCCAGGATATCGGCCGCCTTGGCATGAGAGTATTCGTGAACGGTTATGCAAACCAGGATGATCGGCAGCAGGATTAAAAGCTCTATCAGCATTTACAGCACCTTCCTTAGAAATTTTCCGGTGTAACTTTTCGGGTTCTTCGCCACTTCTTCCGGCGTTCCGGCGGCGATCACATACCCGCCATCGTCCCCGCCCTCCGGCCCCAGGTCGATAATATGATCGGCGATCTTTATGACGTCCAGATTGTGTTCGATCACGATCACGGTATTGCCCGATTCTACCAGGCGGTTCAGCACAAAAAGCAGTTTCTTGATATCGTCAAAATGTAACCCGGTGGTCGGCTCGTCCAGGAGGTACAGTGTCCTCCCGGTTGCGCGGAGTGAAAGCTCGGTCGCCAGCTTCACTCTCTGCGCTTCGCCGCCCGACAGCGTCGTCGCCGACTGTCCCAGCTTGATGTAATTCAGTCCGACATCCTTGAGGGTCGCCAGCTTCCTGGCGATCTGCGGGATGTTCTCGAACAGGCCGTGCGCTTCCTCGACCGTTGAATCGAGCACCTCAAAAATATTTTTCCCCTTGTAGTGGACCTCCAGCGTTTCCCGGTTATACCTTTTACCTTTGCAGACGTCGCAGGGAACATACACGTCGGGGAGAAAATGCATCTCGATCTTGACCAGCCCATCGCCGTGGCAGGCCTCGCAGCGTCCGCCTTTAACGTTGAACGAGAATCTTCCCGGCTGATAGCCGCGCATCTTGGCATCCGGGGTCATGGTAAAAAGGTCCCGGATGTGGTTGAACACGCCGGTATAGGTGGCGGGGTTGCTGCGGGGGGTGCGGCCGATCGGGCTCTGGTCGATGTCGATCACCTTGTCGATGTGCTCCAGTCCGGTGATCTTTTGGTATTTCCCCACCTTATCCACCGAGCGGTAGAACTTCTGCGCCAGCGCCCTGTACAGAATGTCGTTTATCAGCGAGCTTTTCCCCGATCCCGATACCCCGGTGACGCAGGTAAAGGTCCCAAGCGGCAATGGAACATTGATGTTCTTTAAATTATTGTGCTCGGCGCCCTTGATGGTCAGGAAATTTCCATTGCCGCTTCGTCGCGCGTTCGGAAGCTCGATCTTTTCTTTGCCGCTCAAGTATCGTCCGGTGATCGATCTTTCGCAGGCTTTTATCCGATCAAGCGTTCCCTCCGCCACGATCTCGCCCCCATGCATCCCCGCTCCCGGCCCGATGTCGACCAGGTGATCTGCCGCCTCCATGGTTTCCTCATCGTGCTCAACCACGATGACCGTATTTCCCAGGTCGCGCAGGCGCTTGAGCGTTTCGATCAGACGCCGGTTGTCCCTCTGGTGCAGGCCGATCGACGGCTCATCAAGGATATAAAGTACTCCCACCAGGCCGGAGCCGACCTGCGTGGCCAGGCGCGTCCTCTGCGCCTCCCCGCCCGACAGCGTGCTCGATTCCCGGTCGAGCGTGACATAATCCAATCCGACATTGAGCAGGAATCCGGTGCGGGCGGTGATCTCTTTTACTACCTGCTTAACGATCGTCCGCTGGCGGTCGGTCAGATCGAGCCGGCCGATGAATTCCTGCAGTTTTTTGATAGAGAAATGGGAAACGTCCGCGATCGAAAGGTTCCCGACCGTTACCGCCAGGCTCTCGGGCCGGAGCCTCTTTCCGCCGCAGGTCTGGCACGAGACCGCGCTCATGTAGCGATAAAGGAAATAACGGACGTTCTCCGATTTTGTCTCCAGATACCGCCGTTTGAGGTTATTGATCACCCCTTCAAATTCCCCCTCGTATTCCCAGTAGCCCTTGTGCATGGTGTGTTTGAACTTTAAGGGCTTGGGAGAGCCGTAGAGAATAACGTTGACCTGTTCTTTCTTCAGTTTTTTGATGGGAGTGTTTAGATCAAATCCGTAAGCATCTCCCAAAGCCTCGAGCTTTACCAGATAATACGAGGCCGTTTCCCCCCAGGGAGCGACCGCGCCCTGCGCCAGGGTCAAGTCCTTATCAGGGATCACCAGATCGGGATCGAATTCCAGCTTGTTCCCCAATCCGCTGCAGTCCGGACAGGCGCCGTATGGAGTATTGAACGAGAAGATCCTTGGTGTGATCTCGTCCAGACTGATATTGCACGACGGGCAGGTGAATTTTTCGGAATACAGGTTTTCCTTTCTCCTCTTTCCCTCGCCGCGGCTTACGATAATCATCCCGCCGCCAAACCGGAGCGCGGTTTCGGTCGACTCGGTGAGCCGCCGTCTCGCTTCCTCTTTTAACACCATCCGGTCGACCACGATGTCGATCGAATGTTTCTTTTTTTTGTCCAGTGACGGCACATCGGCAAGTTCATAGGTCTTGCCGTCTACCCGTACTCTTAAAAATCCGTCCTTTTGTATGTCGGAAAAAAGATCCTTATATTCCCCTTTACGGCCCCGGATAACCGGAGCCAGGATCTCGACCCGGTCAGCCGCTTCGGTCTTTTTAAATGCTAATATTTGGTCGACGATCTGCTCGGCGGTCTGCCGCACGATCGGGCGGTGGCATTTAGGACAGTGCGGAATACCGATGTTGGCGTAGAGCAGGCGCAGGTAATCGTAGATCTCCGTCACCGTGCCCACGGTGGAGCGGGGATTGCGGGGTGGGGACTTCTGGTCGATCGAGATCGCAGGCGAAAGCCCGTCGATGATATCGACGTCCGGCTTCTGCATTTGTTCCAGGAACTGGCGGGCGTAGGCGGAGAGCGATTCGACATACCTTCTCTGCCCTTCGGCGTAAATGGTATCGAACGCCAGAGATGACTTACCCGAACCCGAAAGGCCGGTAAAGACGATAAATTTGTCCCGCGGCAGTTCTAGACTTATGTCTTTTAGATTATGCTCCCGCGCGCCTTTGATTATAATCTTGTCCAAATTTTTCTCCTTGGGTATACCCCCGAATTAATTCGGGGGTATCGCGGTTACAATATCTTATTAAAAAAACAGCTGCGGTTGCCGGTATGGCAGGCGATATCGCCCACCTGCTCGATCTTCGCCAGCAAAGCGTCGGCATCGCAGTCGTAATATAACTCCTTTACCTTCTGGATGTGGCCCGATGTATCGCCCTTGTGCCACAGAACTTTCCGCGAACGCGACCAGTAGACCATTTCTTTCGTCTCCAGCGTTTTCTGGTACGATTCCTTGTTCATGTAGGCCAGCATCAGCACCGTCCCGTCCTTATGATCCTGCGCAATCACCGGTATCAGCCCTTTTTCGTCGAATTTTATCTTGCTAATATCCATCTTCCCTCTCCTTTTATTCAAGAAATTCAGTTATACCCACGAATTAATTCGTGGGTATTTTCCCCTTCCCTACAGGGTGAGTTTAATTCGAAGCCGTTTCCAGCTCCGGCTCGACCGCTTCCTTTTTCCGATGATTGTATTCCACCCTCACCGAGCCCGTGCCCAAAAGTTCCTCGATCTGCGAGACCAGGTCGGGGTTTATGTCCACGCGGAACCGGGAGCCGGCAGAGATCCGGTCCCCGTTATAATAAATTACCACAGGATCGTCCCCCTTGTAAAACAGCAAAATATTTTTAAGCCGCTCCAGCACCTCTTTGTCCTGCACGTCCACCATTTCGATCTGCAGGGACCTGACCTTTTCCAGGTCCGCCAGCGGGTCCACCTGCTCGGCGATCACATTCAGATCTTCGGTGCGCGAGTCCCGGTTCAGTTTTCCTCTAACCACGACCACCGAATCCTCGCTAAGCAGGCTTTCGTACTTTTTAAACGATTTAGGGAAAACGATCAGCGGGATCGACGCGGTAAGGTCCTCCAGATTGGCAACCAGCATGGTATCGCCTTTTTTGGTCTGCACTTTACGCGGCGAGGTGATTATCCCCCCCAGCACCACGCTGTCACCTTCGTATTTCTCCAGCGCTTCCGCGATCGTGTTCTTTACCTGCCCCTCGAGCGAATCCTTCAGGTGCTCGAGCGGATGGTTGGAAATATAAAGGCCGAGCAGTTCCTTTTCCATCTTTAAAAGTTCCTTGGGTGTGAATTCGGTTACCTGGACCTGGTCGTCATCAAGCGCTTCGTACTGTTCCCGGTGCGGCTGAACGTCGAACAGCGCCGCCTGGCCGTTGGCCCGCTCCTTCTGTTCGGCGCTTGCCCGGTCCATCGCTTTTTCAAACAACGCCAGCAGCTGCGCCCGGGTCCGTCCGAGGGAATCGAGCGCGCCGCATTTGATCAGGCTCTCGATCACTTTTTTATTGCACGCGCGGGTATCGATCCGGCGGCAGAAATCGTTTAAGGATTTGAACGGACCGTCTTTTTTCCGGGCTTCAAGGATCGACTCGATCGCCCCCACCCCCACGTTCTTGATGGCGGTGAGACCGAACACTATCCCCTCCTCGCAAACCGTGAAAGTCCGCAGACTGCGGTTGACGTCGGGGGGCAGTACTTTAATGCCCATATGCTGTGATTCCGTTATGTAATCGGTGACCTTGTCGCTGTTGCCCATCACCGAGGTCAAAAGCGCCGCCATAAACTCTTTCGGATAATTGGCCTTAAGATAAGCGGTCTGGTAGGAAATGAAAGCGTAGGCAGTGGAATGGGACTTGTTGAAGCCGTAACCCGCGAACTTGGCGATCAGGTTAAAAAGCTCGGTCGCCTTATGCTTTGAGACCCCGCGCTTGACCGCCCCTTCAATGAACATCTCCTTTTGCTGGGCCATCTTCTCTACCTTTTTCTTGCCCATGGCGGCGCGGAGCACGTCCGCCTGTCCCATGCTGAAACCTGCTACTTTACTGGCGATCTCCATTACCTGTTCCTGATAGAGCACAACGCCATAGGTCTCCTGTAAGATCGGTTTGAGCTCGGGAAGATCATAGCGTATCTCCACCTTCTTGTGTTTTCTTTTGACGTAATCTTCGACCATGCCGGATTCGAGCGGGCCGGGCCGATAGAGCGCCAGCAGCGCCACGATCTCCTCGAAACTATCCGGCTGGAGGTTCTTGATCAGTCCGCGCATGCCGCGCGACTCCAGCTGGAACACGCCGACCGTTTCGGCCGACCGGAAAAGCGAGAACGTCCGCTGGTCGTCGAGCGGCATACTATTCATGTCTAATACAGTATTCCTGGTCTGTGCGATGATCTCGACCGCGTGGGCGATCATGGTGAGGTTACGTAAACCCAAAAAGTCCATTTTTAAGAGGCCGATCTTTTCCAGATCGGTCATCTGGTACTGCGTGACCAATACATCCTCGTCCAGCTGTTGGAGCGGAACGTATTCCATCACCGGCAGCCTTGAGATCACCACGCCCGCGGCATGGACCGAAGCGTGGCGGGACAGCCCTTCGATCTTTTTGGCCGTATCGATCAGCGCGCGCACCGCCTCATCCGAATCATAAAGCTTTTTTAGGTCCTTGTTTATTTCCATCCCTTTTTCGATCGTGATGTCGGGCACGAATGGTATCATCTTGGCCACCCGGTCGACATCAATTAGCGGCATTTTCTGCACCCGTCCCACGTCCCGGATGGAGCCGCGCGCCGCCATCGTCCCGAAGGTCACGATCTGCGCCACATGGTCCTTGCCGTATTTCCGCGTGACATAGTCGATCACTTCCGGCCTGCGCTCAAAGCAGAAATCGATATCGATATCCGGCATCGAAACCCGCTCTAGATTTAGGAACCGTTCAAAGATCAGGCCGTACTTGAGCGGATCGATATTGGTAATGTTTAAAGCGTAGGAAACAATACTGCCTGCCGCCGATCCCCTCCCCGGGCCCACCTGGATCCCCTGCCCCTTGGCCCAGTTAATAAAGTCGGCCACGATCAAAAAGTAAGCGGCGTAGCCCATTTTCTCGATCGTGTACAGTTCATATTTGACGCGGTCGTTTATCTCGGGCGCGATCAGGACTTTGCCGTCGATCTCGGTGCCGTATTTTTTCCTTATCCCCTCCCACGCCAATTTTTCAAGGAAACTGTCGGGGGTCTGGCCCTCGGGCACCGGAAAATCCGGCAGGTGCAGTTTCCCGATCTCCAGCTCGGCGTTGCATTTTTCGGCGACCTCAAGCGTGTTTGTGACCGCCTCCTCCATGCCGGAAAAAGCCTTGAGCATTTCCTCCGCCGACTTGAGGTAGAACTGATCGTTGCTGAAGCGCATCCGGTCCTCGCTGTCGAGGAACGATCCGGTGCCGATGCAGAGCAGAACGTCCTGCCCGAACGAGTCCTCGCGGTTTATGTAATGGGAATCGTTCGTGGCGGCAAGCTTGAGCCCGAACTTTTTCGCCAGCTCCGCCATCTTCGGGTTGATCTTTTTCTGCTCCAGCAGGCCGTGGTCCTGCACTTCAAGATAAAAATCATCTTTGAAGATCTCTTTGTACCAGCCGGTCACTTCTTCCGCTTTTTTTTGATTATCCGCGACCAGCAGCCGGGAGATCTCGCCGATCAGACAGCCGGAAAGAATGACCAGTCCCCTGCTATGCTTTGCCAGGATCTCCTTGTCTATTCTCGGTTTGCTGTAGAACCCCTCGATCGACGCTAAAGAGGCCAGCTTGATCAGGTTCCGGTAGCCTTCGGCGTCCTTCGCCAACACCGTCAGGTGGTGTGGCGAGCGGTCTTCCCTTGTTTCCTTGTCGAACCGGGTGCGCGGCGCCATATAAAGCTCGCAGCCGAGGATCGGCTTGATGCCGTGGTCCTTCGCCTTGGTAAAAAAATCGACCGTGGCATACATGTTCCCGTGATCGGTCAGGGCGATCGACCGCATGCCCAGCTCTTTGGTCCGCCGGACCAGGTCTTCGATCCGGCTCATGCCGTCGAGGAGGCTGAATTCGGAATGGGTATGCAGGTGTACGAAACGGTGAGGCATAAGTTAATTATAACAAAAAAGGCCGCCCGGGTAAAACCGGAGCGGCCTTTTCATATTAGCCTGTTAGAGAGGTTATCCGCCGATCCTGAACATCTTGGTGCCGCACTTCGGGCATTCACCCTTGGTGGCTTTTCTTCCATTTTTAAGCGTTACCGCTTTCGGGTCCTTCATTTCAGTCTTCTTTTTGCACTTTACGCAGTATCCCTTCACTTCCGCCATTTTTTCGCCTCCTTCTTGATTTTGCTTGCGCTGATTATGGCAAATATCGGACTTTAAGTCAAGCAAGAAAACCCCTCCCTGATCCGATTAATAGGTAGATGATAAACGGCGTAAACAATCAAAATATCAGCCCCGGCATGACCGAGGAGTCCATAGCGGCCTCTGCCGCCATGATCGTGACCGGCCTTGAAAAAGAGCTAAAAACCCACAAGGTCAATACCGACCTTAAGCCCAGCGAGGTCGACCTTAAAAAGATCGACGAGTACATCCAGAAACTAAACGACGCCTCCTCGCTCGACCGGATCAGAAAATATGAGGAAAAAAGACAGAAAGAGCAGAAGAAAAAAGAGGAGCTGGCGCGGGGCCGCAGGTTTAATATTGCCGACCTGTATATTAAAGCCGCCCTTCCCTTTGAATGGGTAAAAAAACGGATCTCCGATACGATCTTCGATTTTCTTTTTGACATCGAGAGCCGGATCCTACGGGAGATCCTCAAATTCGTGCTCAAGCCCAATATTGAAGATCTGCTCGGGTTAGCGTCCGAACTGAACATAGACCTTTCCGCCTGGAAGCTCGATAAGATCAGCATTGACCATCAGGGGGATATCCTGTTAGCCGGAGACCTCTCGCCCGAAGAAAGGGTCAGGATCCTGCTACTTGATGAATGCAAGATCCTTGAGATCGGCCTGCTGTTCGCCGATTCGTGGTTTAAAAAAGCGGTCATCAAATTCCGCCTGTTCAGGGTAAAAGCCACATTAAAAGAGCTGGGAGTAACGCAGGAAGAATTCGATTTTATCTCGCTTTCCGCCAAGCGGATCGCATTTTTGAAGATAATCTCGATGCTAAAGGATCACCACCTAAAACGTGTGCTTTCCTCGTCACAGCGCGAGTTCAAGGATTATTCGAGGCTTATCAACTCTTTGACCAAAAAGATCAGAAAGATCGATATCGACCTGCCGCAAAAAGGCATGGAATGGATCCATAAAAAATTGGGGACCATGGCGCTTGAAGCCGCCCGCTACAAACTGGAGCTTTTACGCTCAATGCAGACGCTGGGGCGCGACGCCGAGCGGGCCAAGACCATCAAGTGGCTGGAATCGACCACCCTCCATCTAAAGCACGCCTAGCACTTTATGCATCTGCGGAATGACCCTGACCCGCTTCAGCTTCCGCTTTAAGATCGCGAAATATCCGTTGATCTCCTGCAGGGTCGGCCGGTGTTTGATCGGGCCGTGCGGTGTTACCGGCTGAATGATGGTTTGGATCTCGGGATCGATGGCCGCGATGATCGAGGCCGCCTGGTCAAGGTCCGTCGCCTTCGTCTCTCTGGTCACCACGATCTTCACAAATACTTCTTTCGCGTAGGCGGTTTCCAGGCACAGCTTATGCTCCGTCCAGTAAGGGGTAAGGCCGGTCGCGGAAGGAAGCTTAAAGTCCATGGCCACGATATCGACCAGGCCGATCACTTCTTCAAGGTGCTTGGGCAGGACCCCGTTCGTTTCAAGGTAAACCGGCAGTTTCAGTTCTTTCAGTTCCGGCAGGAATTTATTTAGAAAGTCCACCTGCAGCAGCGGCTCGCCACCGGTGATCGAGACCGAATGGTGCAGGTTATTGGTCTTTAGCAGTCGCGAAATATGCTCCAGCAGTTTGGCGGAAGTGACCGGATTCGTTTCGGTCAGCGCTTGCTCCAAATGGACCTTGTAAGTCGGCGTCAACTCCAGCGCCTGGGGGGTATCGCAGAACTGGCAGGAAAGGTTGCACCCGGCAAAGCGGACAAATACCTGCCGCTCTCCGATATACGGGCCTTCCCCCTGATATGATGAAAAGATCTCGCAGAGTTGGGCTTCGGTAGAGCTCACGAGGTAACGGCAGCCGCTTCGGCGGGTTGCTCTTCGTGCAGCAGGTTACTGAACGCGCCCTGCTGCTCCGCGACCTCCGTCGGCAATGGAGGAAGATCGGTGATATCTTTGAGCCCGAAATGACGCAGGAATTCATCGGTCGTGCCGTAAAAGATCGGCCGCCCCAGCGCTTTGCTGCGGCCTTTTTCTTCGATCAGCTTCTTGGCTTGCAGGGTCTCGATCACGCCGTCGCAGTATACGCCGCGGATCATCTCCAGCTCGGCCTTGGTGATGGGCTGTTTATAGGCGACAATCGCCAAACTTTCGAGCGACTGCGGGGAAAGAGTGGTTTCGATCCTTGAATGGGCAAGTTTATCGACGTATTCCGCGTTATCGGGATCGGTGCCCATGGCATAGCCGTGAGCTACCTTTATCACCCTGATCCCGCTGTTAAGTTCATCGTGCTTCGCGGCCAGGCCGTTAAGCACTCCCTCAATAACCTCGGCGCTCTCGCCCGTGAAACCGCAGAGATCTTCGATCGTCAGGGGCTTTTTGGTGACAAAAAGAAGCGACTCTATGATCCCGCTAAGCTTTTTTAAGTCTAAGGTAAATTCCACTAAATCTCTCCTCCTGTAATATATTTATCATATTCCGGCGGCATAATTCAAGGATGGCCAGAAAAGTTACCACCACCTCCATGCGCGTCCGGCGGATAAAAAGCTGTTCGAACGCCACCCCTTCCTCCGATCCCTCAAGCAGTTTGACCACCTCTTCGATCCTCTGGGAAAGGGTCACCTCGTCCGCTTCGATCTCCACCACCGCCTCCTCCTCGACCACCGCCCGGAATACCCGCTGGAACGCCAGTACCAGATCGTTGAGGTTAACGTCTTTGAGGTAAAAATCCTTCTGCACCGGCGCCTCATCCGAACTGCCGATGCGCGAATAGATCCGGGAAAAATAATCCTTTTTCTGTTTTAAGTGTTCCGCCACCTGTTTAAACCGCTGATATTCCTTTATATGGTCGGCCAGGTCGCACTCGATCTCTTCTTCCTCCTGCTGCAGCAGGATCTCTTCCGGCCGCGGGAGCAGGCGCTTGCTCTTGATCTCTAATAAATATGCCGCGGTCAGCATGAATTCCGAGGCCAGGTTGAGATCGATCTCCTTTAATTTTCCCAGGTATTCAAAATATGCGGAGGTTATCTCCTTGAGCGAGATCTCGAAAATGTCGATCTTCTCGTCGCGGATGGCGTCAAGGATAAGCTCGAACGGGCCGTCGTATTTAGGGATTACGACCTGAAAAAGCTCGGTCATATTATCCCCATACTGGTCTTCGCTTCATAAAGCGTGGCCGCGGCGATCTTACTGGCTTTCAGCCTTCCTTCTTCCAGGACGCTTTCCACTTTTTTAGGATGTTCCATGATCTCGGCCCGCCGCTTCTGGATCGGTTCCAGGTAGCGCAGAAGGTGGTTTAAGAATTCTTTTTTGCAGTCAACGCATCCCCTCGCCGCATCAATGCATTCCCGCCTGATCTGTTCCACATTCGGTTGGTTAAAGATCCGGTGATATTCAAACACGGTGCAAACGCCCGGGTGCCCTTTATCTTCTTTTTTTATCCGGGCCGGGTCCGTGATCATTAAATTGACCTTTTTTCTGATAGTTTCGGGAGAATCGGAAAGCGCGATGGTATTGCCGTAGCTTTTGCTCATCTTCCGGCCGTCGATCCCCGGCATGACCGGTACATTCGTCAAAAGGTCCTGGGGAAGCGGAAAAACATTGCCGTAAAAATGATTGAAGCGGCGCGCGATCTCGCGGGTAAGCTCGATATGGGGGACCTGGTCTTCTCCCACCGGTACAAAATCGGCTTTATAGATCAGGATATCGGCCGCCTGCAGGACCGGATAGCCTAAAAATCCGTAAGTCCCCAGGTCTTTTCCCTTGATCTCGTCGATCTTGCTCTTATAGGTAGGCACACGCAAGAGCCACGGCAACGGCGTTATCATGGAGAATAAAAGATGCAGTTCGCAGTGCTCCGGGACGTCCGACTGCTTGAAGATCACGCATTTTTCCGGATCCAGCCCCACTGCCATCAGGTCGACCGCGACTTCGTTTATATCGTCCTTGAACTTTTTAACGTTGTCGTAGCCGGTGGTCAGGGCGTGCAGGTCCGCGATAAAAAAGTAGCAGTGGTATTTGTCTTGCAGTGAAACCCAGTTCTCCAGCGCGCCGATAAGATTCCCCAAATGGAGCTTGCCGGAGGGCTGGATCCCGGAAACCACGGTCTTCTGCGGTTTTAATGACATCTTAACGGTCTATTTTATCACATCCGGCGGGACATTTAAATATCTAAGCGCGTTCTCCACCACTTCCCTAAACGTCGGGCCGGCGACCGATTCACCCCAGATGGAAGTCTTCGGCTCGTTAACTATCACCAGGGCGACGATCTCCGGATCGGAGAGCGGCGCCATGCCGCAGAACGATGCGATGAACCTTCCCTGGGCGTAAACGCCGCGCACTGCCTTCTGGGCGGTGCCGGTCTTTCCCCCTACGCGGTATGAAACCATTTTAGCGCGCTTGCCCGAACCGTTCAGGACCACGTTCTCAAGCAGTCCTTTCATCTCTTCACACGTCTTTTTTGAGATCGGATGGTTGATCAGGTCCGCGGAATTGGTCTTGACGAACGATCCGTCCAGGCTTTCGATCCGCTTGATCAGCGTCGGTTTTATTCTCTCCCCCTCGTTCGCGATCGCCTGGAACGCGGAAAGAAGCTGGATCGGCGTGACCGCGATGCTCTGGCCGAACGCCATCATGCCGATGTCCGGCTTATACCAGTTCTTGGGATCCCGAAGCAGTCCTCTTGATTCCCCGGGAAGCCCGATCGACAGCAGATCGCCGAACCCGAAATCCTTCATCTTCTTATAGAACCGGTCGGGACCCAGCTTCAGCCCTACCTGCACCGCACCCGTGTTGATCGACTGCTCCAGCATTCTGGAGACCGAAATGGCGCTCCCTCCCCACTGGATCTGGTGGGAATTCTTTATCACTTTTCCCCCCAGCGTGATCGAGTCCAGCGCGTTCAGCTTGGTATCAAGGTTTATGACCCCCTCATCCAGCCCCGAGGCGGTCGTTATCACTTTAAAAGTGGAACCCGGCTCATAAACATCGGTCGCGAACGATTTCCATCTGGCCGGCGGGGATTTCGCGTATTCATTGGGATCAAAGTCCGGCTTGCCGGCCAGCGCCAGGATCTCGCCGCTTTTGGCGTCCATTACAATGATGCATCCCGAAACCGCCTGGAACTGCTTGATCGCGCCCTCAAGCGCCCGCTCGGCTATGTACTGGATGGACTCATCGATCGTCAGGGTAAGGTTCATCCCGGGAGAGGCTTCTTCTCTATCCTTTTCCCTCACCGCCAACAGCTCATAACCCATGGGATCGCTCTCGGTCACGATCTGCCCCGCCACTCCCTTTAAAAATTTATCGCAGGAAAGCTCCAGGCCCGACAGGCCTTCGTTGTCCATTCCCACAAAACCGATCACCTGCGAGGCCAGATGACCCTTGGGGTAAACGCGCTTTTTTTCGGGAATGATGGACACATAGGGGATCTTCGCTTCCACTATCTTCTCGGCGCTCGTCTTATCGATCTTTCTTTTTACCCAGGCAAACAGTTTTCTCTGGTCGAACGGCCCGACCGGTCCCCCCAGCATTTTTGAGAGTACTTCGGCGCTGGTAAAATGTCTGGGATTCACGGCAATGGAGAAGGAATTGAGCGAAGTGGCCAGGATCCGGCCGTTGCGGTCCAAAATGTCGCCCCGGTCGACCGCCAGACTGATGATCCGCCGCCTCTGGTGCTCCGCTTTTTCCTTGTAAAACCGGTGATGGATTATCTGCAGGTCGACCAGCCGGGCCACGATCACAAACGCGATCAGGACGAACAGGATGAGCAGGAAATAGGTCCTGCGCTTATTCACCAAGGAGCTCCGAAAGCAAAAGGTACATTTCGATCTTCTGATCAGATCCCGTCTTGAGCTTCAGGCTGGTCTGGTAAAGCGAATTGATCGCCCGTTCCAGCTCCGGCTCCTGAAAACGGGATACGGCCGAAAGCATCCGCTTGACCTGATATGGGCTCGCCTTGGCCGCCCGGCTGATCTGGTATTGATCCATTCTGCGCTTCTGCAGCAGCTTGATTTTATAAAGTATCCGGTACTGGGAAGCGATAAAGCCGATCGTCTCGAAGGCGTCCTCCTTGTCGGTGAACAGCTGGTTGAGCGAGGCAAAAGCGGTCTTTTTATCTTTTTTAAGCAGCGCGCCGGAAAGCGTGTAGACATCGTACCCGGTCCTCGATACCATTCTCTCTATGTCTTCTTTGTCTATTTCTTTCTTTTTGTCCAGATAAACGGTAAGTTTTTCTATTTCAGAATACAGGGTACCCAGGTCGAACCCGATATAATCCAATAGCAGCCGGGCATTATCGCGGCTGATCGTCTTTTTAAGGTCGTTCGCGGTTTTGATTATCCAGGCTACCACCCTGTCTTCATCCCATTCGGAAAGTTTTTTGCATTCGATCGCATCGACTAACGGTTCTATCCCCTTAAAGACCTTGGTGCGGCGGTCGAACTGCGGATCAACAAAGACCACGACCGTGCCGGGAGGAATGTCCGCTAACGCCGCTAACCGTTCGGCGCCGTCCGCCGAAAAGTCAAAATCATGGACGATAAAGATCTTTTGAGGGGAAAAAAGCGAGGGAGTGAACAAAACTTCAAGCAGCTGCCCGGGGGCAATATCCGACAGGTTCTCGGTCTCGGCCCCCGGATACTTTGATATTATCCCGGCAAGCTCCTGCCGGACCAGGAACCTTTCTTCACCAAAAAGCAGATAAACTGATTTCATAAAAAAATAAAAGCCGGCGGAGGGAATCGAACCCACGACCTGATGTTTACAAAACATCTGCTCTACCAGCTGAGCTACACCGGCAAGGATCAGGCTGGCAACAGCCGAAAAAAGCCGACGGCCAGGATCGAACTGGCGACCTGCTGTTTACGAAACAGCTGCTCTACCGACTGAGCTACGTCGGCTCAACCCCGGACCAGTTCCCAGTTATCTTACCAGCGATTCATCAAAAGGCGCGCGTTCTCGTTTAACGGGGTCGCGGACCTATGGTCCTGGTCCACTTTCCATTCAAAATTCTCGTTCTCCAGCTTGCCGCCGCGTTCCTGCCGGCAGGCGTAGATCACCCGGATCCCGTCCGAAGCCGCGGCCACCTTCCATCCGTCCTCAACAATTTTAGTGCCGAGCGACTTGGTCATGGTAAGTACGGAGTTGACCGCCGCGTAAACGGAGCTGCCCTTGCCGGTTTTTGAATTCTTAACCAAATTGATTGAATCGGTTATGATGCTTTTGTCAACCATCGGGACCACCGGAGGCGCCGCCTGCGCGATCAGTTTCGCTTCCGACTTCTTTGTCGCCTTAGCCTCGATTATGATCTTGTCCTTTACCTTTCCATTAAGTTTTGCTATCAAAAGTTCGGGCTTCAGTTCGAATACTTTGGTATATTTCTTTTCATCCATATACCTGGCGGCCAGAACTTCCGCCATGGCTTTGAGCCTGGGATTTTCCGGATCGACTCCCAGCGCTTCCTTGACCTCTACGGCCGCCTGATCGGTCTTATCCTGCTTCATGTAGATTCGGGCAAGATAGAAATGGGCCTGGGGATGCCTGGAATCAAACTGCAGTACCTGTTTGAAATAACCGACCGCGTCGGCGTATTCGCGGTTCTGGTAAGCGCGGAATCCCATAAGATAAAGGTCATCGGTCGGCTCCTTCACCTTTGACGCCTCAACCCAGCCTTCCCGTCCGTCGTCTAATTTTACGCGGTAGAACGGCGCCTTGTAAAGGGCGGAAACTTTGACCCCGGGCAGCAGCTGCCTTATGGTCTCGCCGTTGTCCATCACCTGGGCGTCGCTCAATATGGTCAGCGTAGCATTTGACGCGGTCTGTGCGCTGTCATCCTTGACCACGTAATCAAGGGTCCGGCTGATCATTTTATCGTTTTTCCCGGTGATCGATATCCTGGCCATGTGGAGTCCGGCTATGGTATCGGGGGAAACTTTGACCACGCGGCTCCAGCTCTTCTTATCGTCCGATAAGAGCGGCAGGGATCCTTTGTCGGTGTCGAGGCTGAGCCGGACCGATTTTACCGGCGAGGCCAGCCGGACCTCGATAAAGACTTCCCGATTCTTTTCAACTGTTTTGGGATACAGGGCGGCTTCGACCCAGGCGATCGACAGTTCTTCGGTCATATCGGTCGGACCGGCTTTCAGGCTGATCCCGTCGGCTTCCATTTCATCGAGCGAGAAGCCGTGCGCGGACGCGGTCAGGGCCAGAGCGATCAGAGCGACCAAAATCCAATTTTTCATCTATTTCCCCCTTTAATTAATTCGTGATTATAATGTTGTCGACCGCGCAGTCAACCGAGCCTTCCTGCGTCGCGGCAATAAAGATCATCTGCATTCTTAAGATCGGTCCGTCGCCGAAACGGCCGGTGCCCACCCCCGGGTTCGAGACCGAGAACGCGATGAACGGTATGGAGTACCTGGTGTACCCGTCCTTTAAAATTGGGACTTCAACGCCGAAAATGTCGTCCTTGGTCACTTTCCAATTGTTATTGGCATCCTGCTGAATATCGCCGCTTTTGTCGCTGTCCTGATAGAGCTCGACTTTAACCTTGCCTTGCGGCAGACCGCCGAGCAGGTCGAACTGTATCCTGGAATAATTGGCCGGATCGACATTGATGCTGGTACCGACGCCGCCGACATACCAGCTCTTTGCCGCTCCCACCACCTTCAACGCGTTTTCTCCGCAGGATTCGAGCACCAGGTCCTTTTTCTCCGATTTCGGGTTCTTGAGGATGGAAAGCTTCACGTTATCGAATGCGAACCATTTTGAGAATGTTCCGTCCTCGAAGTTGTCGACCAGGTAAAAGGTAAGAATGGCATGGGACGCGACCGCCAGGCCGGCGATCAGGGCCATCGCGATAAGAAGGCGTTTCATCGCTTGCCTCCCTTTTTATTCTTGGTCCGGGCGCTCTTTTTTACGGCGGATCTTTTCTTTGCCGGTTTTCCCTCCACTACGATCTCATCAAGCATTATTATTTTCCCTGCTCCCGCTTCAACTACGATCTCTTCCAGAATTATCGTATTCTTCACTTCCGGCTCGATCACGATCTCTTCCAATTCAATCATGCCCTTCTCCTCCTTAGGTATCATCAGACCGGCAATGTGGTTACCGACCTCGAATATGCTGCTCTGGCTGGCTTTGAGCGTTAGAGCTTCTTTCTCGGTAATGAGCCTGGCTTTTTCCTGGAGAAGCCTTTCCAGTTCTTTACGCAAGCCGAGCTCGTTCTTCTTTATTATGTCTTCCTGGCTAGTCTTTTCCCTGATCGCGCTCTCAAGCCGCAGGACATCCTTGCGCAGGACTTCGTTTTCATATTGGAGGGTGGAGCCCATTCCCATCAGCCGGTCGTTCTCTTCCTTCATTATCTCAAATTCCGAACTTTTTTCGTCCCTACCCTTGCTGTCTTTCATCCTCGAAAAGATCTCGTATCCTTTGGCTACCGAAAGCGTGGCCAGGGAAAGGGCAAAAAACCCGATCAGGACAAAGCCAAAATCAAAATTCGAGCGGGATCCCTGGAGCACGTCGCTGATATCGGGCGCGGGTTTCCTGGCGGCCAGCACCTGAACGCTAAACAGTAAAAGGGAGACGAAAATGATCGATGCGAGATACCGGGCGCGGACCTTTGAGATGAACGACATCACTTCCTCCTTATTTAAAAATGGCGGGACCCAGAATTGAACTGGGGACGCACGCCTTTTCAGGGCGTCGCTCTACCAGCTGAGCTATCCCGCCACAAATTTTACTAATTATATCACGGGCCCGGCCGGATTTGAACCGGTGATCTCCTGCGTGACAGGCAGGCGTGTTAAACCGGACTACACTACGGGCCCGCGAAATTGGGCCGCCTGGGATTCGAACCCAGCACCACCTGCTTAAAAGGCAGATGCTCTACCAAATGAGCTAGCGGCCCCAGTTCAAAAAAATTCCCCAGGCGGAACGCGGGGATTTTTCTGCGAAACTTCTTGAATTATATCAGAACGCGGGTAAATGGACAATGAAATTCTGTGATGATATACTTATTAATGTCAAATGACCAATGTCAAATGTCAAATTTATGTATCGCTGTGCGATATTTTTATTTTTGTCGTTTGATAACCAACCGGCAAACAGGCAAAGGTCAAATTACCTAAATATTGCCGATAATAACGTGGCATACATTCATTTGTCATTTGTTAATTGTTAATTGGTAATTATTCGCCTTCGGCGAATTGGAGGGATGGCCGAGCGGTTGATGGCGCCTGTCTTGAAAACAGGTATGCGCGCAAGCGTATCGGGGGTTCAAATCCTCCTCCCTCCGTATAAAATAATTTATGAAAAAATACAGCAGGCCAGACCAGAAATGGCTGGCGACCTGGGCGGCGGACTGCGCCGAACGAGTGCTTCCCTTTTTTGAGAAGTCATATCCAGCAGACATACGCCCCCGCAAAGCGATAGAAGCAGGCCGTACATGGGTTCACACCGGGGTGTTTAAGATGGCCGTTATACGCGGGGCTTCGCTTGCGGCGCATGCTGCCGCACGCGGAGTGAAAGAAAATGACATGGCTGGTTTTGCTGCGCGGGCGGCCGGGCAAGCGGTGGCGACTGCGCATGTGCCCCAGCACGCATTCGGGGCGGCTTACTATACTCTTAAAGCGATTGCAGCGGCTGACCCTGATCATGCCAAGGTTAAAGTTGCCAAGGAGCGCGATTGGCAATCACGGCATATTCCAACACATCTAAGGCAAGAAGTATTGAAAAGAGTAATAATTCAAGAAAATGACCACAGGATTGTTATCAAAATACAAAAGGGCAAGGATTTTTAGCACCGCCCCCGTTTTTCCCCTGAAATTTTAACTCTGTTTCAACGAGATTATTATAGGTATGAATATACAATTTAAAATGCCTTCTTTTAGGATTGAATTGGGTTTGTTCGCAGTAAAATGCATCTCTTTTAAAATACCTGAACACGAGCCCATCCCTCAAATAATTCCCGTAATTCCAGACGCTATCGTGGACAAAAATATCTCCCCTACTTTGCCTCCGCCGCCCATACCGTCCGAGATCTATTGGCCTCGCATTCCTTCGGATATCATCCGTCTGCCTGACATTGATCCGACTAAATATATCAATTAACTTCTCCTAGTTCTCAAATCTGAGTTCTCAAAATGGTATTCTCTGCCAACGCTACCATTCACAGCAGAATGTTATCTCTGTCACGCTTCGTTAGAATCCTGAAACATAAGGAAGAGCAGCGAGCAAAGCGAGCGTTGAGGAACGTAGTTCCTCAAAATGGTATAATGTTTCCTGGTCCAGACACCTGGAGGAGTACCCAAGTGGTTTAAGGGGGCAGTTTGCTAAACTGTTAGGGGCTTTGCCCGCGTGGGTTCAAATCCCACCTCCTCCGATCCGCCTTTGGCGGATAATGTCAAATGTCTAATGACCAATGTCAAATTGTGGTGTTCCTTCGGAACATTTATTATAATGCCGCGCGCAGCGAGGCATACATTCATTTGTCATTTGATAATTGGTAATTGGTCATTACGAGCATAGCGAGTTATGCGCCCTTAGCTCAGTTGGATAGAGCGTCTGCCTACGAAGCAGAAGGCCAAGCGTTCGAATCGCTTAGGGCGCAATTCCATCCCCCTATAGAGCGTTTGCCGGAGTTTATCCGCCGAAGGCGGAAAGCAGAAGGCCAAGCGTTCTCCCGCTTTGCGGGATCCCGCAACACATTAGATTTTTA
>CAIYXV010000103.1 GCA_903930225.1 uncultured bacterium
CGATTGTCGCCCATCATGAAATAGGAATCGTTCGGGATAGTGACCGGCCCAAAAGTGGCGGGCATTGACTTTAAGTCCGCGTAATCATTGTTGATCGGATGAGTTTCTTTCAACTCTTTGTCATTGGTATAGACTACGCCTTTTTTAACTTCCAGCTTTTCTCCGGGCAGGCCGATCACGCGCTTTATCAGGTCTTTGCGGTCCCCGTTCACGTCGTACATCCTGAAAACGATGACATCGAACCGCTGGGGCCCCTTGTTGAAATCCCAGAGATACTGGCGGTCGGAAAGATAGACCGGATGCTCAAAGAGCGGATTCGGGATGATATACAGGAATTTCTTTTCTTTGAACGACTCAAAAAGCGGATTGGTTATACCGTAAGCGAGTTTGTTGACGATGATGCGGTCGTTAATCTCCAGCGACGGGATCATGGAACCGCTCGGGATCCAGAATACCTGGATGAAGAAAGCGCGGATAAAAAGCGCGAGCAGGAGGGCAACTACGATGGTTTCGGTCCATTCCCAAATCCAGGACTTTAACTTAAGCTTTAATTCTTCGGGAGAATTAGGATTAGACACTAGGCGCCTTCTTTCACTGGCTTTGCTTCGGCTTCTTCGATGCGGGTAGCGGCGCCGCCGGTCAGCTTTCTCATGTAATAAAGCTTGGCCCGACGCACTTTGCCCGATTTGACCACCTGAATGCGGTCGATCAGCGGGGAATTGATCGGGAAGATCCTTTCCACTCCAACCCCCATCACGATCTTGCGGACCAGGAACGTTTCGCGGGTGGCTTTGCCCTGGCGCTTCAAGACGATGCCTTCGAACGCCTGTAGCCGCTCCTTGCCGCCTTCCTGGATCTTGGAAGTGACGCGCACGGTATCCCCCACATTGAAGGCGGGGACGCCGGTCTTAGCCTGTGCTTTTTCAATCTCATTTATAATTTTCATTTTAATCCCTCCGATTACTAACGGTTCCCTAACAAACGGTCCAATATGATCGCGGCCGCGGAACGGACCGAAAGATGATTATAATCCGCGACGCCCTTGACCGGTGCCAACACATAATCCACTTTCTCAAGCAACTCTTTGGTCATTCCCCATCCGGTGCCCAAAAGCACCAGCACGGGACGGCGGCTCTTTTTGATCACCGACCGGAACGAGCGGTAAGTTACCGTTCCTTCCGGTCGCGCAGAGGTCGCGACGATCAAAGGATGCTTGAGCTTTTTGACCACGGTCTCAAGATCAGGCGCCAGCTCCAGCAACCTAAAGGCTTCTGCCCGGGTCCAGTTGTGGACGAAGCTTTCATCGCTCTTCCAGCAGTCAATGATACGTTTGGCGAAAGCCAGCTGTGCGGGCATGGGATTGACCACGAAGTACTTTTTAATGCCGTAGGTCAGTGCCGAGCGGGCGATATCGTGGAGATCCACGCCTGTAATGCAGGTGCTGACGATCTGCTTATTCTTATTATACACTGGATAGTGAATTAAGGCAAGATAGACTTTGGCCATTAAATCAACCTTTTTGGACGATCTGTTCGAGCAGATCCTTGTCTTCTTCGGTTATTTCCGCGTTAACCAGCAGGTCCGGCCGCCGGAACAGGGTCTTTTCCAGCGATTCCATCCGCCGGAAGCGGTCGATCGCTTCGTGATGGCCGGAACGCAGGACCGCGGGCACTTCGTCCTCCCGGAACTTTTCCGGCTTGGTAAAGCTTGGATAATCGAGCAAGCCGTTAAAGAAAGAATCGCGCCTAAAAGATTCTTCTTCCTTGATGACGTTGGGGATGAGCCGGGAAACGCAGTCGGTCAGGACCAGGGCTGGGATCTCGCCGCCGGTGAGGACGTAATCTCCGATCGATATTTCATCGGTCACTAGATTTCGGCGGATCCGATCGTCTACGCCCTCATAATGTCCGCAGATGATAACCAGATGTTCGCACCCGGCCAGCTCTTTTGCTTTTTCCTGAGTAAGGGTCTCGCCGGCAGGGCACATAAGAATGATCCTGGTTGTTGGTTTTGGGTTGAGCGAAGAGACTGCTTTGTAGATCGGTTCGGGTTTCATTACCATTCCCGGCCCGCCGCCGTAAGGGGAATCGTCGGTGGTCTGATGCTTGTCTTCGGTAAAATCACGAATATTTATCAGATTGATCTTAATGAGGCCCTTTTCCCGCGCTTTCTTGAGCAAACTCTCAGACAGGGGTCCGGAGAACATCCCTGGAAAAAGGGTCAGGATATCGATGCGCATCAGGATTATTCGGCGCCGCGGATCTCCTGAATTATTCCGTCTTTTACGATTATTTCGGCGCCGCCCACTTTTTTATAAAGATTATCGCCTATGCCGACCTTGACCGGACCTTCGAGCGGTCCCTGCACGAACTCCGAGCCGACCGTCAGTCTCCGGGCTTCTTCTATTTTTAAAGAAAGGTCTGATCTGGATGCTGACTGGCGGGCTTTTTCTTCGTCAAGCTGGTGCTTGAACGCGGCTGCTTTCTGCATGAGGCCCTTTTTCTTTAAATCTTCAAGGTAGGCCTTGCTCTGCATGTCCATCTGCGAGCTTTGCGCTTCGATGTTATGCACCGCGCGCTCAAGTTCTTTAATAAGATTCTCTTTAAAAGCTTCGGTCACGATCGCCTTTATCATTACGACCCTTTTAAGTTCGATATTTTCAGCCATTTCGCCTCTCCTCTTTTGTTATAATTTCGACGGTTACCCTTTTCCGGTCCTTTGCCCCGGCCGCCTTTGCCAGTATCCGAAGCGCGTTAGCGATGCGGCCTTCGCGGCCGATAACCTTTCCCGCATCTTCATCTGCGACTTTGACTTCGATCACGGTCGCCTGTTCGCCTTCGGTCTCGGTAACGATCACGGCCTCCGGTTTTTCGACCAGTGATCTGACAATAAATTCAATAAGATCTTTCACTGCGAACCCCCTCCTTAAGCTGTCTTTTCAGGAGCGGGGGATTTTACTTCCTCCGCCTTGGCTGCAGGAGCACTTTCGGCTGGTGCTCCCCCGGCGGCTGCCGCTTCTTTCTTTGGCTTTCTTTTCGGCAGGCTAGCGGTGTCGATCGGGGGCAAAATACCCGCTTTGCCGAGAAGAATACGGACTTTATCGGTTGGTTGGGCTCCCTTTTTGATCCAGTCCAGGACTTTGTCTTTGCTGACCTCGAACAGGGTCGGGGTCTGCCGGGGATGGTAAATACCTAATATCTCGATCACTGAACCGCCCAGCTTCGCCCTTTCTTCCTGGACGATCAGCCGGTATTTAGCCTGTCTGGTTGTTCCTACTCTTTGTAATTTGATCTTTGGTGCCAACAGTATGCTCCTTCCTAATTCTAAAGGACCATTATATCATACGGAGGCGTTTTTGGTAAGAGAAATAATTGTTTTTTATTTCGGCCAGGCTGTCGCCGCCGAACTTTTCGATCAGGGCGCGGCCGATCTCGAACGCGACCGCCGCTTCACCGACCACCGCCGCCGCTTCTACCGCTGTCACATCCGATCTTTCAACAAAGGCATTGACCGCCCTTTTTGTTCTCAGATCAACGGATTTTAAGGGTTTGGTCAGGGTTGAGATCGGCTTCATTGCCGCTCTGATGATGATCGGCTCCCCATTTGTCATCCCGCCCTCGATCCCTCCCGCGTGATTGGTCTTGCGGCTGAATTTACCCTTGTTATAGATTATTTCATCGTGAACCTGCGAGCCCAGCAATTCGGTCTGCACAAAGCCCAGCCCGATCTCAACCCCTTTGACCGCTTGAATGCTCATCAAAGCCTGGCTAAGACTGCCGTCAAGACGACGGTCCCACTGGGTATGCGATCCCAGGCCCGGCGGACAGTTCGATACGATCACTTCAAAGACGCCGCCCAGGGTATCGCCCGATCTCCGCGCCTGGTCGATCATAGCTTTCCATTTATTTTTATCGGTCTCGCCGCCGATGTGGTTCACCGAGCCGGTGACTTTGATCTTGAATTCAGAAAGGAATTTTTGGCAGATCGCGCCGATTGCCACGCGGGCGGCGGTTTCCCGGGCGGAAGCTCTTTCCAGGATGTTCCTTACATCCTTCTGCCCGTATTTGAGCGCGCCGGCCAGATCGGCGTGGCCGGGGCGGGGGACGGTCACGACCTTGTTGAAGAAATCAGTGCTGTGATTTGGGACCAAAATAGTGATCGGACTGCCCATGGTCTTGCCAAGCCGGACGCCGGAAAGGATCTTGGCTTCGTCTTTTTCGATCTTCATCCGTCCGCCTCGGCCGTAGCCCCCCTGTCTTCTTATTAAAAATTTATTTATATCAGCGGGAGATAAAGGCAGATCGGCGACCATTCCATCGAGGAGGGCGATCAAAGCTTGGCCGTGGGATTCTCCGGCGGTCATGAATCTGAGCATGAGGCGATTATAACACGGGGGAGAGACTAGGGCAACGCGATCTCCTTCATTTCAGGATCGTTCGGATCATAAACGATCACCCTGTCCCGGCTCTTATGCTTTGCGCTGTACAGCGCTTTATCCGCGTTATTGGCCAGGCTCTCAACATTTGGGCCATGGATCGGATAGACCGCGATCCCGGCGCTGGCGGTAACGGTTATCTCTTCACCAAAAAACGTGAATTTTTGCTGCTTGATCTCTTCCCTGAGCTGATTGGCCAGCTCTTCGGCCTTTTTCCGGCTGACCCCCAGCAGCCCGATCACCAGCTCTTCCCCTCCCCAGCGGATCTCAACATGATCCCGATACATATCCTTGTGAGCGAGAATGAACCGATGAATGGCGGAAGCGATGCCGATCAGGACCGAATCACCGGCACCGTGGCTGTAAGTGTCATTGATCCTTTTAAAGTGATCGGCGTCAAAAATAATGAATGTCATAGCGTGATTGTGTTTTTTCGCTTCCTCGAACATGCTGTTGAGCCTTTCTACTCCCCAACGGCGCTGATACAGGACCTTGGTCAAACCGTCCATGGTCATTAAACTGGTGAGCCGCATTTTACTGGCGAGGATGCTGGCGAGGGTCTCCAGATGCTGAAGGTCCGCCGGTTTAAACGCGTGGGGATGATTGCTCCTTACATTTAGCACGCCGAAGGTATGGTCCTCGAACTTGATCGGCACAGACATGAACGAGCCCTTGGCGACTTTTGAGGAATCATCCCTGTCCACGAACAATTCGGACGACTTGGTATCGGTTTCCAGGATCGGTTTACCGGTTCGGAACACTTCGCCGGCAATGCCTTCGCCGGGTTTAATGACGGTCGACCGCATAAGCGAATCATTGAGGTTGCGCGCGGCGACGATCCGGAGCGCGCCTTCATCATCGTCAAAAAGCATGATCGAGGACCGATGGACATATGAATTTTTCTCGTTGCGCATGAATTGCGCGGGCAGATTGGTCAAGAGCATTTCAAACAGTTCCCGGTGGTCCCGGATCTGGTCGAGCGCCATATGCAGGTCATGCGCGGTGCCGGCGCGTAGAAGCTGAAGCCGGTCGATCCGCATCAGTTCCGCCTTGATGAGCTCTGAAGTGATGGAAGGTTGAAGACTCTTTAAAGTTTCGAGCACTACCGCGGCCTGGTACTCGGACTGAAAAATGGGGAGGGGAGGTATGCCGGCTTTTACCCGCTGCGCGTTCTTGACGTGGTGGTTGGCCATGATAACCATGTCGTACTTATCGTAGCCCGGATATCTTATATACAGGTTATATCGCAGCGCTTCCTGCAGCACCGCGGTCCGATCCGCAAAAACCTTCGCGTAGTCATCGCCGAAATATTTTATGAGGTCGGATTCAAGATCGATCTCGGCTTGCGTCCGATCGGTATCCGAGAAGCCGTCAAATTTTAACCGGTCGACTACCAGGATCTCAAGGCCGGATGCGATGAAGTGGCTCTTTTCGCCGGGAGCGATCAGCCGGGCGGTATCATAGCGAGAGGTCCCCTGCAGGGCTTCTCGCTCCATGCTTTTAAAGTAATTTGAATCGCGGTTAAAGCGATAGACGTTTACCCCGCCGATCCCCAGATGCTCCAGCGCCATGCGGGAGGCATGGGTTATCTCGTCCGTGGTGCGCGCCTGCGAGAGCTGGTCCCGGATCTGAGACTCTTCCCTGCGGTAGGCGTCTTTAAGGCCGAAGCGCAGTCTCTGCATCTGCGCGGAAAGCAGCATACGATAAGTTGCCAGGGTTTCTCTTGAATATATTTTTTCCATGATCGTTCCTGAATGTATATCTTAATGCGTAAAGGTTAATTTCAATTTTGGGGTGTGATGGGTCAGGTGCGGTAAAATTTATTAATATAAAATTGGTATGACGGGCAATCTTTTTTAAGTGCGCATTCGGGACAGAGTGGTTTTTTTGCGTTGCAAACCTTACGGCCGTGCTCGATGATCCAGTAAGCGAACCTGCCCCAGAGAGGGCGGGGGAGCAGGGACATCAGGTCGGCTTCGATCTTTTCCGGGTTAAGGTTTTTGGTAAGCCCCAGCCGCTGCGACAGGCGGATCACGTGGGTGTCGACCGTGATGCCTTCGATCTTGTGAAAAGCGTTAAAGAGCACCACCGAGGCGGTCTTCCGGGCGACGCCGGGAAGCTTGACCAACTCTTCCATGTTGTCCGGCACTTTGCTTCCATAGTCGGAAACGATTGCCTTTGCCGCCGCGATAATATTTTTTGTCTTGTTCCTGAAAAATCCGGCGGAGCGGATCTCATTCTCAAAGGTCTGGGGTTTGGCCTTAGCGTAATCGGCGGGCGTGCGGTATTTTTGGAAAAGCTGATCGGTGATCAGGTTCACCCTTTTATCCGTGCACTGCGCCGAAAGGATGGTCGCCACCAACAGATCAATGGGGGTTTTATAATTGAGCGCGATCCGCGCGCGCGGATATTCCTTTTTTAAGATCTCGATGATCCGTTTTATCCGATCTTCCATTTAGTATTCGATCCCCCGCTTCGCCTTAATTCCTTTATCGAAAACGTGCTTTATTTTCACGATCTCCGAAACGCCGTCGGCTATTTTAATGAAGCGGTTGGGCGCCATTCTGCCGGTCAGGACGATGTCGGTCGTTTTAGGCGCTTTCCTGATCATAGAAATAACGTCTTTTTCCCTGATCAGCCCGACCGCGCAGGCGAGGTTGATCTCATCAAGGATCAGAAGCTGGGTCCCGGTTTTTAAAACCTCCCCGGCTTTTTTAAGGCCCTTTGCCGCCAGCTTATAATCTTCGGGGTCGGGATGGTTGAGGTCCACGAACTTGCTCCGACCGAACTGATACAGCTTATAACCGATCTTTTTCGCGATCTTGTATTCCCCGGTGTCCTTGCGGTTCTTCATGAACTGGATGATGACCACGCGGCGGTTTTGCCCGCGGGCGCGCAGCGCCAGGCCGAGCGCCGCGATCGTTTTCCCTCCGCCGTTGCCGAAAAAAACATATATCATAAACTGCAACAAGCCTCCCCGGAATCTTCCACGTACAATACCTGCTCTTTTTTACTCCCGTAACGGTATACGGTTGTTCCTTTACACTTTAATTTGTAGGCCAAAAGATAGGCGGCCTCAACGTCCTTGACGGTCGCGGAGTTGGGCAGGTTGATGGTCTTGCTTACGCCGTTGTCGCAGTGTTTTTGGAATGCCGCCTGCATCCGCACATGCCAGGCAGGCGCGATGTCGAGCGCGGTCGCCAGCAGTTTCCGGTCGGCTTTGATCTCTTTTATGGGAAGCTTGATCCCGCCAAGGACTTTTTTTATGGTCTTGGGGGCAAAGATCGGTTCGATCCCGGACGAGCAGTCGGCGATCAGGCTGATGGTGCCGGTGGGGGCGATGGTGGTAACGGTGGCGTTGCGCATCCCCTTTAAACCGGATGCCTCCCATTTGCTTCCCTTGAAGTTCGGGAACGATCCTTTGCTCTCCGCCAGTTCGATCGAGCGCCGGCGCCCTTCTTCGTTGATAAAGCGCATGATCTTTTCTCCTAAATCCAGCGCTTGCTCAGAATCGTAACGGATCCCCAGTCCGATAAGCATATCCGCGAATCCCATCACCCCGAGGCCGATCTTGCGGTTCGCCCTCGTCATTTTTTCGATCTCGGGGATCGGGAACCGGTTCACGTCAATGATATTATCCAAAAACTCGACCGCCAGCCGGACCGTTGCCCGGAGCTTTTCCCAATCGATATCATCCTGGCCGGTCATCCGGGCGAGATTGATCGAGCCGAGATTGCAGCTGTCGTATGGAAGGAGCGGCTGTTCTCCGCAGGGATTGGTCGCTTCCATCCGTCCGAGGCCGGGCAGGGTGTTCCCGCGGTTTATCTCGTCGATAAAGATCATGCCGGGATCGCCGGTCTGCCAGGCGAGTTTACTGATCAGGCCGAAAACCTTACGGGCTTTCAGCTTACCCGCAGCTTCGCCGGTCCGCGGATTTATCAGAGAATAATTCCGATCCTTTTCGCATGCTTCCATGAATTCATCGGTGACGGAAACCGAAATATTGAAATTCGAAAGCGCCTCGCCTTTTTCCTTGGCGTGTATGAATTCCAAAATATCGGGATGGTTAACCGACAATATTCCCATGTTCGCGCCCCGCCTCCGTCCCCCCTGCTTGACCACATCGGTTGAGGCGTTATAGATGGTCATGAACGAGATCGGCCCGGAGGCCACGCCGTGAGTGGAGCGAACCAGATCGCCTTTAGGCCGCAGTTTTGAGAACGAAAACCCGGTCCCGCCGCCGCTCTGCTGGATCAGGGCCATGTCCTTGAGAGTTTCAAAAATGGAAGCGAGGGAATCTTCGACTGGAAGGACAAAGCAGGCGGAGAGCTGTCCGAGATCGGTGCCGGCATTCATGAGAGTGGGGGAATTGGGGAGAAATATCAGGTCCGACATTATCCGGAAAAATTCAGATTTGAGAGAAGGGTCCCCTAAAGAGGCGCATTTTGCCACGCGCTTAAACATCTCTTCAGGGGATTCGATTATCCGGTTTGATCCGTCGCGCCGGAGATATCTTTTCTCAAGCACTACCCGGGCGGACGGGGAAAGTGAGCTCATTACTCGGATACTTCAATGGCATTGACCGGGCACTGGTCGGCGATCTCTTCTAGGTTGCAGGTCTCGCAGGATTCCTTCAGCACTTCGGCCTTGCCCTCGGCGTTGAAAGAAAAAACATCGGAACAAGCGTCTATGCAGATCCCGCAGCCAATGCACAAGGCCTGATCGACTGTAACTGTCATTACTGATCCCTCCTTTACTTTGGAATTGTACCCTAATTTCAGCTTAACTTGAGGAGCTCTTTTATTTTTTGCTTATTGAACCCAACGATGAGCGTGCCGTCGATATCGATCACCGGAACACCCAGTTGGCCGGAGCGGTTGACCATCTCTTCGGCGGCGGCCCGGTCGGAAGAAACATCGACCTCGGTGAACTCAAGGTTATTTTCCTTGAGGAATTGCTTGGCGATCTGACAGTAGGGGCAGGTTGGCGTGGAGTAGATCTTTATCATAGCTTGATGTCGAAAAAGCCCCGCTTCTCCCGCTCCGACAGTTTCCTTTCGCAGTCGGCGCCGCACTCTTTAAGATCTTTACTGCAGACCGCGCATTTTAATCTCTTTTTGCCGTCGTAGATAGTGAAGGCCAGCTGGGCGAAACAGTTGGGGCAGGTTATCCTTTCCCCTTCTTTTATATGCTCCGGCAGCTCTATCTCATGTTCGCATACGGTACATTTTAATTTAGCCATATCATTATCCCTCGTTTATCGCCGCGATCAGCTCGTCCACCGGTATGCCATGGACTTCCGCCGCCTGTTCGAGCGTTTCGCCCTGCGCGATGACGCAGCCCAGGCAATGCATGCCGCGCGACATCAGGATGCCAGCCGACTGCGGCCTAAGCTTCAGCACTTCGGCGATGGTCATGTCCTTATTGATCGGGGTCTTTGCATCCGCCATGGCAAACATATTATAACATTAGTCGGGTGTTTTTTTCAATTTGGCGAAGATGTGTTCCTGAAAAAACGCTTGATTTGTACGGCCATTTTCCGCGCACATGTTATAATTATTAAAATGGTAAAAAGCCCCCGTATCATACACTTAAGCGATCTGCACATCGGCTACCGCGACTGCGGGGAAAAGACCGCGCGGATCGTTTTGAACATTATTAAAAGGGAATCCCCGGACAATAATATTATCGTGATCACCGGGGATATCGCGGATCGCGGCGCCTGTGAAGCGGACCTGTCCGCGGGCCAGGAGCTTTTAGAGCGATTGCGTAGCCGCGGCTTTACGGTTTTACTCTGTCCCGGCAACCATGATTACGGCACCGGTTTTGTGAACTCCGCGGAGACGGCGCGGAAGTTCAAGGAAAGATTTTTGCCGCAGGTAAAAGAATTCCCCCGGCTGGACATGATAAAAAATATTGCCTTTATCGGCCTGGACTCGACTGCCGATGAGTTGCACTGGTATGACCGGTACTTTGCCGATGGGGAACTGGGAAAAGTTCAGCTCCAACGGCTTGAGAAGGTTATGTCCGACCCGCAGATCAAGGATAAGATAAAAGTGGTTTATCTGCATCATCACCCGATCCATTTTATCCCGTTCCACCAATTAAAGGACAGAAGAAAGCTGCGGGAGATCATTGAGGGCCGGGCGGATATATTGCTTTTTGGCCACCTGCATTTTGGCGGGACGTATCATAATACCTGGAATATCAAGATCGTGATCGACGGCGGATCTTCCACCGGCAAGCTGGCGTTGGGGATATTCAGCATAAAGATCAAGCACCGGGTGATCGACCCGGCGGACTTCAGCGTTATCGAGAAGAACTATCTTGAAGATTGAATAAAGCGGAAGCGAGCCTGTTGCCGCTAGTGAATTATGCTTCCTTCTATCAGAATATCTTCGCTGATGCGCTCGACGCGCACATCCCCAAGCTTGACCGCGCGGGCGAGATTCTCGATCCCTTCGCCTTCGATCGGAGTGAGGGAATCGGCGCCGCCGATCAGTTTGGGAGAGATAAAAAACATGGCTTTATCTACGATGCCGGATGAAATGGCGTTAGCGTTAGTGGTGCCGCCGCCCTCAAGCAATACGCTTGTGATCTTTAATTTCCCCAGCTCTTTCATGATACGGTCCATCATAAAATCCCCGTTCCGCGTCGCGACCTCGATCACGCGCGCCTTTTTTGACCGCAGTTTTTCCAGTTTCTTCTTCGGCGCCCGGTCGGAAACGATGATAATCGCGTTCTGGGGCTCGATCCGGAGCACCTTTGCCCGCTCCGGCGTCCGCGCCATAGGATCGATGATGATCTTAAGCGGGTTCTTTATTTTTCCTTCGATCTCTCTTACCGTCAGTTCCGGATTATCCTTCAGCACCGTTCCCACTCCCACCATTACCCCGTCCACAATGTTGCGGAGATGATGGGCCCGCTTGCGCGCCTCGATCCCGGTGATCCAGAAACTCTCGCCGGTGCGGGTCGCGATCTTCCCGTCCAGGCTCATGGCCGCCTTTAAAATGACAAAGGGCCGCTTGGTGGTTATATATTTAATGAAGAATTCGTTGAGCTTGCGGGCCTCTCCCTCGAGCAGGCCGCATTCCACCTCGATCCCCGCTTCCCGCAGCTCCTCGAATCCTCTTCCCGCGACCGAAGGATTGGGATCCTCCATGGCGGCCACGACTTTTTTGATCCCGGAAGTGATGATGCTCTGGGTGCAGGGCGGATTGACCTTGGTCTCAAAAAAACAGCAGGGTTCGAGGTTGACGTACATCGTCGCTCCGCGGGCGGCTTCTCCCGCCTTTTCGATCGCCCAGGCTTCGGCGTGGGGGGTCGTCACCTCGGCGTGGTAGCCGGTGGAGATCACCTGCCCGTTATTTACGACCACCGCCCCGACCATCGGGTCGGGCGAGGTCCGGCCGAGCATCGATCCGGCGAGGCGGAGCGCCTCGCGCATGTACTTTAGGTCTTCTTCCTGGGACATTATAGATATGATAACATTAGAAGCGGAATTTTTTAAGGGGATTATTTTTCTTTCGAAAATCTTTCAATTAAACGATCGGCGACAAAATCAAGTTTATGGCCGAGGTCTATGATCGAGAGGGTGGGGAAGGGAGCCAATTCCCGAAGCGGAACCGCCATGCTTTCGGTTTGATACATTGCTTTTCTTTCATACAGTACCACCAGCGGATAATTTGCTCGATGGGATGCTAATAATTTTCTTAACTGTTCGTGCAAATAATCAATATCCCATTGAAGTCCGCTGATGAATAAAATGCTGGCGGTCGCGATATGTTGGCCGATCACTTCATCAATTCCGAATCTGAAGTTATCCGGCGCAATATCCATGGCTAAGGGATTAAGGTAGATATCGATTATATCCCCATTTTGCTTTTGCAGCGCCTGCGCCGCTTTTAATGCGAGATCATGCGAATAATAAAAAGCATCCGGGCTGAAGGCGGCAGGGTCATGAATGATCGGAGGTTCTATATAATCTGAGGAAACAACCGCGACCCCGTTTCTCCGCTGCAATTTGTGGAGGAAAGCGGCGTACTGATGTAGCTGAATCTTGTTTTTTAACGGCACCGAAACCTTCATCCGGTTTCCTTCAAAGCCGTATCTTTCGATCGGAAAAACCAGCCGCATGGCGCTAAATAATTCTTCAAGCTTTTTTCTGGTTGCTTCAATTGTCAATCGCTGAACTACTAAAGTGCCGTCCTCCGCTCTTTTGATAATGTTTCTTATCGCAGTTGCCGCTCTGGAAGCCGGAATTGATCCCTCGGCCATTTTTCTTAAAACGGTGTCAACCCCCTTGGGTGTGAACTGCGCTATCCCCTCTGAGTCCAAGAAACTTGCCGCAAGTTCACTTTTTAAAATATTTTCAAAAAATTCTCTTTTAGATGATTTGTTCATTGAGGCCAGATAATTCATAAACCGCAGGCGCGCCAGGGGATCTTTAAGTAAATCCGCATAATCCCGATGCTGGAATTCACCTGACAACTGCAATTTTAATACCCCGATGCCTTTATCAAATGGTTTGTTTAAATCACAGCAGATATTATGATGAAAAGACCTGACCAAGCAAAGTCCGGCCAGCGGATCTGCAATAAAGGCGATTTCAAGCGGAGTGACGCCGCGGGGAACCAAAACCTCTAAACAGAGCGGACCCATTGAAGGCCCATTTATTAGCACTGATACTAATCGGGCCTGCGATAAGGACTGCAGAAGAGCAATCTTTTCTTTTCGGTCAGGAACGCCCAGGATCATTCTTAAAAGATCGGTTTTCAACCAGGAGAATCCCGGCTGATTAAATTCTCCGGAGGGAGTATAGGCGTCATTCAGTACCCCTTCCTGTGCGCGCGTTTGCATTCTGTGAGTCCTGATTTGAAATCGAATAATAGCCTCCCCTTTCAAAATAGCAGTGTGGATTGACTGGTAACCGTTGATTTTTGGGTCTTTTACGTAATCGCGCCAGTAGCGGTCGATGGGCGTGCCTTGGGAATGGATAATCTCTGCCATAAGATAGCAGTCTTTTTCTGAATCAACCATCACCTGCATCATTACGATGTCCGAAAGTTGATGAGCATCGGTCCTGCGCATAGTCGCAATCTGGTCTACTTCATAAACCGTTCGAGGTTTAGCCAGGACCTGAAGGCCGGCTTTTTTCCGTTCCAGATAACTTCTGCCTTCCATCGTATTGATTATCTCAGGCGGAAGCTCTTGAGTGACGGCCTCATTGAATTTTCTGGCAATTTCGCCCCTTAAATCCATAAGAAGAGCTTCATTCCTTTCCAGCATTTCTTTAATGGATTCGCTGACCTCTAAGTAGCGCTCCGGCCGCGATTTTTTCAACGCGACATCCGCGAGATGGCGGGCGGCCTTGCCAAATCCGCAGAGCCAGCCCAGCGGTACATACAAATCAAGCGCCTCCTGGCAGTTCCGCTTCCGGCTTTCGTCGCCCATCTGTTCCGCGTCTTCCAGGTTCACACCGCGGTCGACCATTTTTAACCTCAATACCCTGATGTCCGAGGACAGAGCCGCCACGAATTTATCGATATTTTGTGCGTTTATGGATTTGTCCCTTTCAAATTGTTCAATTTTGGTCATCCCGTCCACCAATCGGGCCACGCCCGGGCCGAATCTTTCCAGTACAAAAGCAAGATCGAACTCAGTATCTTCGATTATGTCATGCAGCAGGCCAGCGATTAATTCCTCGGGATCGGTAACGTGCAGAATCCCGACTTCTCTTTCGACCAAGGTGATGGGGTGATCGGCATAAGGGAGATTGGAGGTTTTTCGCCTTTGATCGCGATGGGCGTAAACACATAAGCCGGCGGCCTCAAAAAAGCGCTCCTCATTAAAGCGGAAAGCGATGCCGGATTCGGGAATTAAGGAATTGATCTTGGAAGATAGCGACTCGATCCGGGGAAAGAATGGTGATGCTTTCAGATATTTCAGATAAAATCCGGGATCAGCCGGCACAGATACGATTTTGCCTGCCTTTTCGATCGGTTTGATCATTAATACTTCGGTAACCGGCATACTTTCATTTTTCGAAAGAAAAACCGAGGAATTTCAGTGTGATCAGGATTTAAGCTGCAGGATTATTTTTCTATAGTCTTGGGCGTAAAATATCGCCGATCCCGCGACCAGGACATTGGCCCCGGCTTTAATTGCATCTTTTGCGGTCTGCGGATTGATCCCGCCGTCCACTTCGATCTCGACGTTCAGGCCGGCTTCTCTTATTTTTTGGCGGAGCAGTTTGATCTTCGGCAGGACTTCGGGCATGAAAGACTGTTTCTCGAACCCCGGATTGACGGTCATTAAAAGCACCATCTCGACCCGGGGCAGGATCGGCAGGAAAGGTTCGATCGGGGTCGCCGGATTGACCGCGATTGCCGGCCGGCAGCCGCTGCGCCGGATCAGCTCCAGGTCCTCCGAAAGGTTCTTGCTCGCTTCAACATGGATCGAAATTATATCCGCTCCCGCCCGGGCGAAATCCGGGATATAGCGGTCAGGATTCTCGATCATCAGATGAACATCAAGCGGGAGCCGGGTCGCTTTTTTTACCGCCTTGACCACCAGTCCGCCGATCGTGAGGTTGGGGACAAAATGTCCGTCCATCACGTCAATATGGATCAGGTCCGCGCCGGCCGCCTCCACCTTTTTTAACTCTTCCCCGAGCCGCGAAAAGTCAGCCGAAAGGATCGAGGGCGCGATCTTGATCATGGTTGATTCTCTCCTTCATTTGTGGTTTCGCTCGTATTTGCCGGATTTTGGGGTGGGGGAGTGCTTTGCCCTTCCGGGGTGGTCAAATTTAGGTAATCGATCGTTCTGGGATTCCCGATGATGACCGTTACCGAACGGCCTTCCTTTACGGTTCGGCCCGGTTCCGGCCTCTGGAAAGTGACCAAGTCCCCTTCATCATATTTTTTCTCCACGTGCATGGTTAATCCGATTTCCTCAAGTTTTTGCTGGGCCTGCGCTTCGCTCAGTCCGTTCAAGTCCGGCACCGCGGTTTCGGGCAGGGGATAGAAGTACGAAAGAGAAAGATAGCTTATAATGACGGGAGAAATGATGACCAGTAATATGATGAAAATGAACCTCCCCGGGAACTTGACCCTGAGACGGGAAACGATATAGATGACCACCAGGGCGATCAAAATAATGAAGATCAGGTAACCGATCAGCAAAGCTCTCATGCTACTGCCTCGCCATGATCAGTGAATTGATCACGGCATAGATTATACCGGCCAGCACGCCGAGCAATGCCACCCCGGCCAGGAAAAAGCTTCTCTTCCGCTCTTTGTTGACGGTCTTTAAGACCTTTTCTTCCGGCCGCGGTACGTTCTCAAGCTCCACCGGTGGCAGGTCCAGGTTCTTTCTCAAGTCCACCAGGGCGCGGTTCTTGATGCTTGCCTTCATCTCTTCCATGGAATTGAACCGGAGCAGGGGATCCACGCTCAGGGCCTTCAAAATTATCTCTTCTATGTATTTGGGGACCGGAGGGAGAGAGGGCAATTTCCCGGAAAGCTTTTTTTGCGGGTCAAACCGGAAGGGATTGGACCCGGTCAGCATCTCGAGCAGGACCAGCCCCAGGGAATAGATGTCCGATGACTCGCGCGCCGAGTTGCCCAGGATCTCTTCTGGCGACGCGTATTCGCCGCCTTCTAATATATAGACCGCTTTTTGGGGCATGGCTTCCTTGATCTCGCCTTCGATCACAAAATCGGTGATCCTGATGCGGCGCTGTTCGTTTAAAAAAATGTTCTGCGGCTTGAGCGCGCCGTGGATGATGCCGTTCGCGTGGGCGAAGACCAGGGCGGAAGCGACCTCTTCGGCCAACAGCATGGCGTCCTCCGGGCTGGGGCGATGGATCTTAAGGTATTCCGCCAGCCCCTGGCCGCCGATGTATTCGCGCACATAGTAGAAACCCTGCCAGCCGTAATCGCCGTCCAGCAGGCGGGCGATGCCCGGGTGCTCGATCTCCTGAAGATGTTTTACCTTCTGTTTCATGGATTTTATCAGGACGGAATTGAGCGTCCCCCGCTTGTAAATCTTGATCACGACCGGCTGTTCGCCTGAAAGGGTGGTTCCCAGGTAGGTGAGCGAAAAAGGGTTTTCTCCGATCTTTTCCCCGATCTTGAACTTGCTTTTTAAGAGGCGATCCATCGGTAAAATTATAGCACAAATAGACTGAAATTTTCGCTCCGGCCTGTCGATATATATGTGAGAAGAAGGCAAAGATCATGAACAACCAGACAAAAGAAAACAATAGATTCGACACCTACCGCATCGGTGGGACGACCTATATTAAGGATACCTACCTTGGCCCCAAGGCTTGGAAGGCAATTACAGACGCATCGCCGGGACGGTTCATTGACATCATTGAAGCCAAATTCAAAGACCAGCTGCTCGCCAAAAAGATCGATATAAGCAGGTAAGGTGAAGTAAAATGGACAACGCAAAAGTGGTGGAGATCCTTAACCAGACGGTAATGACCGATTACATGCAGCGTCTGTTAAACCTGAAGCTTGATAAGCTGACGCTCTTCCCCGTGTTCCCGATAACCGCGGCGCCCAACGTTTCCGAGCCGCGCCATCTGATCATGATCGAGGATATCAAGAAATTCGTGGTCGTGAAAAAGCCCGACCTTAACTGATCCAGCCCAGCTTTTTCCTTAACAGCCCCCAGATGTCGTATTCCGCAAGCCGGATGAAATTCGTCTTCAGCTTTGATCTTTTTACCATCACCAGGTCACCGCTTTTAAGCTTGAAAGTCTCCTGGCCGTCCACCGTCATCAAATTGTCCGTACCCTTCTGAATCTGCACGGATACCGGGGCATCGATCACGATCGAGCGGTTGGCGGCGCGGTGCGGGCAGATGGGGGAGAGGATAAAAGACCGGGCGTGGGGAGGAAGGATCGGACCGTTGACCGCGAAGTTATAGGCGGTGGAGCCGGTAGGCGTTGAGATCACCAGGCCGTCGCCGACATAACCGGCGATGCTGGTCTTCCCTATAAAAGCTTCGAGCTTGATGGTGCGCGCGATCGAGGCCTTGCCGATCACCACATCGTTAAGCGCGAACGTATCCCTGATCTTTTTCCCATTCCTGATGACGGAGGCTTCTAGCATCATTCTGGGATCCAGACGGTATTTTTTGTGTTCGACCGCTTCCAGGGCGGCGCTGAGGCCGGATAGCGGGACTTCGGTTAAGATCCCAACCCCTCCCAGATGGACCGCCAGGATCGGCAGGTTCACGATCCGCGCCGCGCGCAGAACGGTGCCGTCCCCTCCGAAAGTGATCACGAACTGCGACTTTTTGGGAGGACGCGATTCGCTGATGATCTCCACCTGATGCTTTCTGGCGGTCAGTTCGGAAGCGATCTTTTTAGCCGTCCCTGCGATCAAATCGTCTTCTTCCTTATATATAATGCCTATTTTCATGGTCAGCTCCGTTTTTAAATAAGTTTTACCAGCACGAACAGGCTGATTATACCAATTATTATTAGAAATATAAAAAGCGGGATGAAAAATTTCATGAAGTTGTCGCGCTCGGCCCGCTCCAGCTTGAAGAAAATTTTCTGGATGGTGCCGGCGGCGGGGTCGATAAGCAATATCGCTTCGGGCTGGAACGCGTAATCCAGCTCGATCAGCTTTTGTCGGAGATTCCCGGAGAGCGGATCGGCCTCATCGGTCGCGCGGACATGGACTACGTATTCTTTTTTTTCTTTTTCGGCGGTAAAATCGGCCACCAAAAAATTTAGATGCGATTTGCCGTCGAGCTCGACGGTCAGGGCCGCTTTTTCCCCCTTTTCTTTAAGGGTGTAGCCGTTCCTGACCAATATATTCTCGATCTCCGCGTCGTTATAACTGGCCGATTTAAAATCGGTTTCGGCGGACCGGGAAGTGAGCGAACGGCTGATGAAATAGAACAGGACCAGGCCGATCACGATCCCGAACAGCAGAGGAAGGAGAGATTGGATCATCAGGCCTCGCAGAGGAATTTGGCCGCGTTCTCGGGGATGACGGTATTAATGTAGATCCCCGAACCGAGCTCGAACCCGGCGACCGCGGACACTCTCGGAAAGATCTGGATGTGCCAGTGGTAGTATTCAAGGTCCTTCTCGTGGCAGGGCGCGGAGCGGATGACGAAATTATAATCCGGATCCTTGAGTGATTTGTGCATCTTGGCCAGCACGGTCTTCATGGCGAAAGCCAGCTCCCGGGTCCGCTCCGGGGGAGTGGACTGGAAAGAAGAGTCGTGTTTTTTGGGCAGGACCATGGTCTCAAACGGGCTGCTGGCGGCGAACGGAACAAAAGCGAGGAAATTGTCGGTCTCGAAAACGATCCTTTCTTTGAACATTTTTTCTTTCTGGATCGCGACGCAGAAGACGCATTCTCCGTTGTCGTCAAAGAACCGCAGGGTCTCGTCGATCAGGTGGCGGAGATGGAGAGGCGTGATGGGAGTGGCAATGACCTGGGAATGCGGATGCTTGACCGAGGTTCCGGCGGCCGCGCCGTGATTCTTGAAGATCATGACCATCTCGAAGCGGGGGTCCTGGCTTAGGGTAATGTAACGTTCCCGGTAAGCGAGGAAAATTTCCTCCACCTGTTTTTGCTCCATGGTCGCGATGGACACGTTGTGTTTGGGGGATTCGATTATAACCTCGTGTTCGCCGACCCCGTCCATAAAACGGAAGAATTCCTCCTGCTTCACCCGCTGAATATTTCCCTGGGGAACGAGCGCCGGGAATTTATTGGGGATGATCCTGATCCACCAGCCGGGCGTGTCGGCCTGGGTGCCGTAGGTCCGGTAAGCCAGTATCTCATGGGGAGTGATCTGCTCGTTGCCTTCGCAAAAGGGGCAGTGGTTAATGGCCGGTGCGGTTTCTTCGATCTTTATGGGAGCAAAATCCTCGGGACGCTGGGCGCGCTCGGTCGCGATGATCACCCATTCCTTGGTGATCGGATTCTGTCTGAGTTCGGGCATGAGGCATTCTAGCATAAAAGCTGGTTCTATGGTAGAATATTCAGGTGAAAAATAGGGTCATCCCCGCGCTTTTACTTCTAATCATGCTTACTGGAGCCGCACTGGCGGACGCCGCTTCCGATCTTAAGTCCGGGCACGAAAAAATGACTGCCGGCGACCTTTCGGGAGCGCTGTATTATCTTCAAAACTCGCTTTCGGACGCAAAATTCGCGCTCCGGGATTACGCTCAATACGATATCGCGGAAATTTACTTCAACCACGGGAATTATGACTTGGCCGGGCCGGAATACGAGAAAATTCCAAAAGAGAGCCCCATCTTTAAGACCGCGCTTCTAAAGGCGGCAAAGAGCTTTGAACTGTCGGGGCAGACCGAGAAAACGATCGGCGCGTACGAAAAGTTCCTGCCCGATTTCCCGAACGATCCCAACGCCGCCGAAGCGGGCTACGATCTGGCCCGCAATTACGAAAAGATCGGCAACGTCAAAGCCGCCTACAATATGTTGAACGAGGTCGATCTTTACCATCCGCTGACCGATTACGCGAAAAAATCCCGGGTCATGATCAAGAAGCTGGCCGCTCTCTATCATATGCCGGTGTACAAGGCAAAGCCGAAGGAATTGTTCAAAAGCGGCATGGCCGCTTTTAATAACGGGGATTATGATGAAGCGGAGGCGATCTTTGAGCGGCTGGCAAGGGAATATCCGCACAGCAAATACGCGGGCGAGGCATTCATGATGGTGGGAAGGTCGGAGTTTTCGGGCGGAAAGATCGACGACGCGATCGTCAACATAAAAAAAAGCCTGAGCTACACGCCGGAAAAGGATAAGTCGCGTAATTTGTACTACCTCGGCCGGGCGTACGGACGGAGAGGCCGGTATGTTATAGCCGCCAATTACATGAGCAAGATCATCGATAATTATCCTGACAGCGAATATTCCGACAATGCCTGCTATTACCTGGGAGTATATTATGAATACCTCGACAGCCCGCAGGCCGCGGTCGCGACCTACCTTTATCTGGCCGACAGATATCCCGCATCGTCATATGTGAACAATGCCCTGTTCCGGGCGGGGATCTATTATTACAAGAAATATGATTTTGATACCGCCTACAAGATATTCGGGCTGGCAAAGGTAAAAAACCCGGGCGAGGATACGCCGAAGTGCCTTTTGTGGTGGGGAAAGCTGGCAGAAAGGAAAGGCAGCACCGAGGCGGCGGCCGGGATCTATTATTACCTGGCAGACCGGTACGACCATACTTATGCTTCCTATCGCGCGAAAGAAAAACTGTTACTGTTGGGATATGAGGCGCCGAAAGGAAAGATCATCCCGTTAAACAGCGGCGCGCAGGCGTCGGATAACTCGGGGACGGAGAATGATGACATAATCGCAAAGACCGATGAACAGCTGGAGAAAAACCGCGCCGACAATGCGGCTATTCAAGAGAACATAGAAAGATACCGGGAGCTGGTGGATCTTGGCCTTATGGATTTCGCGGCGATCGAGGGCAAAAAGATCCTCGAATCGGGCGGCGGCGCCGATCAGGAATCGGCGCAGGCGACCATGGCCCGGATCCTTGAGCGATCGGGCGAGTTCCGGACGCCGATCCTGCTCTCGGAAGGAAAAGTAAAGGACGCGGTGCTGGCCGGAAAACCGGACAAGATCGATCCTGAATTATGGCAATTCTCTTATCCCAAAGGTTTCTGGAATTATGTCCTGAAATATTCGCAAAAGAACCAGCTCGATCCGTTCCTTACCCTGGCGGTGATCAGGGAGGAGAGCCGGTTCAACCCCCGCGCGCTCTCGCATTCCAATGCGCACGGCCTAATGCAGATTATTCCCTCTACGGGAAAGCTGATCGCCAAAGATCTGAAAATCTATCCTTTCCGCAGAAGCATGATGTATGAGGCGAACACCAACATCATGATGGGGACTTATTATTTAAAGAATCTGGTTGAGGAATTCCGCGGGAATGTCTTTCTGGCGCTGGCAGGATATAATGGGGGTTCGGGGCGGGTTAGAAAATGGGTAAAGAACTGGTACAATGGCGACTCGGTAAACCTGGACATTGATGAATTCATCGAATACATACCCCTGCGCGAAACCAGGAACTATGTCCAGAAGGTGATGGGCAGCTATTATGAATACAAAAGGCTCTATGGCGGAAGAAGCTAGGATCGTCAACCTGGAAAAAAGGGGGGAGGACCTGGATCTTTCATCCCTGCGGCCGAAAAAGCTCGACTCGTTCGTCGGCCAGGGAAAACTAAAAGAGAATCTTAAGATCCTGATGCGCGCCGCCGCCGAGCGGAAAGAGCCGCTCGAGCATATTCTTTTCTACGGCCCGCCCGGACTGGGTAAAACCACTCTCTCTAACATCATGGCCCACGAGATGGGCGTCAGCATCCGGACCACTTCCGGACCGGCGATCGAGCGGCCGGGCGACCTGGCCTCGATCCTGACCAACCTTAAAACGAACGACATCCTGTTCGTGGACGAGATCCACCGATTGAACAAGGTGATCGAAGAGGTCCTTTATCCGGCGATGGAAGACTATTGCATCGATATCGTGATCGGAAAAGGTCCGAGCGCCCGGAGCATAAGGCTCGACCTGCCCAAATTCACGCTTATCGGCGCGACCACCCGGGTGGGGCTTTTAAGCTCTCCTTTGAGGGACCGGTTCGGCATGATCCTGCGTCTTGAGTTCTATACCTTCTCCGAACTCGAGCAGATCATCGACCGGGCGGCGCAGGTGTTCGGGATCGAGATCAAGCCGGACGGGGCAAAAGAAATATCAAAGCGTTCGCGCGGCACGCCGCGCATTGCCAACCGTCTTCTAAGACGGGTGCGGGATTACGCCCAGGTGAAAGCGTCCGGGATAATAACCAGGGACGTCGCGCGGGAAGCGCTCGATAAACTCGGGATCGACGAGCTCGGGCTGGATTCCACAGATCGGCGGTATCTTAAAACCATAGTTGAAAAGTACAGCGGCGGACCGGTGGGGGTCGAGACCCTCTCCGCCTCGATCTCCGAAGAGGTGGACACGATCGAGGATGTTTACGAGCCGTACCTGCTGCAGCTTGGGTTCATTGAGAGGACCCCGCGGGGGAGAATGGCGACCGCTTCGGCATATGAGCATCTGGGATTGAAGCCGCCGAAGAAGACGGCGCCCGCAACCGAAAGTCTGTTCAAGGAAGTGTAAGGTGGGGAAAATGAAAAAAAGAACGGCGGAGATCCATCGAAAGACAAAAGAAACCGATATCAAGATCAAGCTGGTGATCGACGGTGCGGGAAAAAGTTCGATCAAGTACCCGATACCGTTCCTCTCCCACATGCTAACTCTCTTTGCCAAGCATGGCCTCTTCGATCTGAAACTTACGGCCCGGGGCGACCTTGAGGTCGATCTCCATCATTTAGTAGAGGACACCGGCCTGGCGCTGGGCGAGGCCTTTGCCAAGGCGCTGGGGAAAAAGCTGAAGATCGAACGCTACGGCCACGCGATCGTTCCCATGGACGAATCGCTGGCCGAGGTCAGGGCGGCGGTCGATATTTCCGGCCGTCCCCACTTTACTTTCAAGGCGAAGTTCGAAAAAGAGCTGATCTGGGCGGAAATCGGTAAAGAAAAAGTAAAACTGTACCTGGACGATGAGATGCTGCGCGAGTTCTTCGAGTCGTTCGTTTATAAGGCCGGGATCTCGATGCATATCGACCTTATGCGCGGGAAGAACACCCATCACAAGATCGAAGCCATCTTTAAGGCATTCGGCGTCGCGCTGATGAGGGCGTGCGAGATAAACCCGCGCAAAAAAGGGGTTCCTTCCACCAAGGGTAAGTTGTAGCAAGTTTCGTCGCGCTCGACGAAATTCCCCTTATATAATGTATAAATAACATCCTTTTTCCGGCAGCATAATTGCTTTTATGATCCTTGTGAAATATTTATTGCCGATCTTGCTGGCTTTTTGCCTTTCATCCTGCGCCTATCGCGAGCCGGCCCCGATTGTTGATTCCTCAGAAAATCCAACGCAAGAAGCACACGCGGAAACGCGGGAACAAATATTTACTTATGGTCGGGCATCCAGCGCCCGGGAGGTCATCCTCAAATTCGGCGATGAACCGATCGCGCTTTCCTGCGGATACGTCAAGCTTACCGGGACGATCCTGGGGGATAACCCGCAGGCGGTCATTGAGGCGGGAGGAAAAGGAGTTCTGCTATCTATTGGAGAAGAGATCGGCGATTATAAAGTGGCCATGATAAAAGATAAGGAGGTAAAACTGTGTTCAAAAAAATAACGGTCGTCGGAATGATATTGGTGTGTTTCCCCTGGCAGATCGCGGGCGCGGTCGAGATCAATTTTTCGGATGCCTCGGTGATGGATGTGACGCAGGCGCTGGCAAAAGAAGCGGGGATCGACCTGATCATGAGCAGCGATCAGGGAACGGCCAAACGGACATCGGTCCATTTAAAGGACGCTACCGCGGAAGAAGCGCTGCAATCGATCCTGCGGGCAAACGGTTTTACATTTGAGAAAAAAGGCAATACCATTCTGGTCTCGACCCTGCCACAAGATGTTTTGCAGACCGCGTACAAGCCGGTATCGCGGGCCTTAAAATTGAAATATGTTTCGGCGGAAAAGATCGCGGCGCTTTTTTCAAAGATCATGCCTTCGGTTGTCTCCTCCTGCGGTCTCCGCGCCAACAGCCTGGTCCTGCGGGGAAAAGACGGCGAGCTTGACGAAGCGGAGAAGCTGATCAATGATCTCGACTTTCCCATCCCCCAGATACTGATCGAAAGCAAAGTGATCGAAGTTTCGGAATCCGATTCGATCCGTTTTGGGATCGACCATAACTCCGGGATGTTCAAGTTCATCAATGGAAAGAGTGAGGATATCACCTCCGCCATTAACCTGCTGCTGGGCAGCGGAAAGGCAAATCTAATTGCCAGTCCCAAGATCGCGACCCTTGATAACAATGAAGCGGTCATCAATATCGGAAGCCGCATCCCTTACGCGGTCCCGGTCTCCTCCTCCGCTTCCACGACCCAGTGGACGGTCGAATATATCGATGCCGGGGTCAAGCTGAAGATCACTCCCCAGCTGGGCAGTGAGAATTACATCACGACCTTGCTTCAGCCGGAAGTGTCTTCGATCTCGGAGTGGAGGACGACGGCGGCAGGAGAGTTCCCGGTCATCTCTACCCGCAACGCGTCGGCAACCGTGCGCGTGAAGAATGGGGAAACGATCGTGGTCGGCGGGCTGATCTCGGATTCGGACCGCGTCAACGTGACCCGGGTGCCGATCCTGGGCCAGATCCCTTTGCTAAATTTATTATTCCAGAACCGGACCGTGGAAAAGACGAAAACGGAGATCGTGTTCCTGATAACGCCGTACGTGATCTAGACCGGAACGATCTTGATTTTCCCAATAATCCCCATCCGGTCATCTTTGATGATAAGCACGCCGGTGAGGCCTTTTATTTTCCGCGCGATCTCCAATCCGTCGTTGATGGTATTGATATCCTGTACCACGTTCCCGATGGCCGTGGCCGCGGCGCCTGTCAGGGCGGACGACTTGGCCGTAACGCACACCGCGTCGGCCTTGCCAAAAGAAAATGACGTCCCGACCATGCCGGACGAAATGCAAATGCCGCAGGGAATATCCTTTGGATCTATTTCCAGCGCAATCTTTTCCGAGAACGGGGAAGTCCCCGCAAAGATCATAACCTTCCTCGGCGTTCTTGATCTGATGAAAATATTGCCGCCGTTCTCGACCACGACCTCCCGGGAATAGATCGAAAGCTCGCGTCCCACAAGCTCCGCCATCGCCCCGGAGACTGCCGCCATCGGGCCGACCAGACACCGTTTGGCCGCCCAGGCTGTTTCTCTGATGATTTTTGGGGAAAACAGGGGAATGCGGAAGGGATGGAGGGCTTCCTTGAATCCGGGGTTTTCGTTAATGAACTTCTCTAGCTGTTTCCGGTATTTGCCGGCCAGCGCGCGCGTTTTTAAAGAGAGGTCTTCTTTTGCCGCGATCAGCAAACGGGTTTCGTTATCGACCACCTCGAACCTGACCAGGTCGGGTGATTTTACGTGTTCCCGGTATTTTCTTTCTTCATGCATGTTATAATTTTACTGTGCGCTACGGAATTATAGCAGACGTGCACGGCAATCTGGAAGCCTTACTTTCCGTGATGGAAGCCCTGTCCGGCAAAGCCGATCAGGTAATTTGCCTGGGCGACATCATCGGCTATGGCCCGAACCCCAACGAATGCTGCGATATCATCAAAAAGAACCAGATCATTTCGATCTCCGGGAACCATGAAAAGGCGGTCCTGGGAGAAATGCCGATCGCATGGTTCAATCCCAGCGCCGCGAAAGCGATCCACTGGACCCGGGCCGAGCTTAAACTGGAAAATATCGATTTTATAAAAGGGCTGCCGCCGGTCCTGGAACTGGATGATTTTGAGATCGTGCACGGGAGCCTGGCCTATCCGGCCGAGGAGTATCTGGAAAATATCTTTGTCGCGGTGCCGACCTTTAACCTAATGACAAAACCGGTCCTGTTCGTGGGCCACACTCATCGCCCGCTCGTGCTCAATTATGCGGAAAAGAAAATAATAAATCCGGGGAGCGTCGGCCAGCCGCGCGACGGAGATCCCCGGGCCGCGTATCTTACCTTCAACTCCGAGACGGGCGAAGCAATTTTGCACCGGATCGGCTATGATATAAAAAGCGTGCAGGCAAAGATGGTCGCGGCCAACTTGCCGCGGAACCTGATCGAAAGATTGGATTTAGGAGTGTAGGCCGGCCTCCGCCGCCTGCCACATAACCGTTAGCGGGGCCGGATGGCCGGTGAAGACGGTGAACGCGATCGCGCCCTGCCGGACCAGCATTCCCAAGCCCGATACCGCTTTGGCCCCGGCAGATTTGGCCTGGGTTAAAAGCCTGGTTTCGTACGGATTATAGACCAGATCATATACCATCAATTTTTGATGCAGTTTTATCCCTTCCGGCAGCGGGGACGCTTCAACTTTCGGATACATGCCGACCGGTGAAGCGTTGATCAGGGCGCCGGATTCATTTATTTCTTTCTGGAGATCTTTAGATAAATTTCCCCCGACATATGAAGCCAGGGCTTCCGCTTTTTCGGTCTGAACATCATAAATGAAGATCGACTTCGCTCCGTTCTCCATAAGCGAGACCGCGATCGCCCGGCCCGCGCCGCCCGCGCCGATCAGGACGCATTTTTTGTTCTTGGGATCGAAACCGGCGTCTTCGCGCAGCGATTCAATGAACCCCGGGCCGTCGGTATTGTAGCCGACCAGCTTGCCGTCCTGGTTCTGCACGGTATTGACCGCGCCGATGTCCTGCGCCAGCTTTGTGACGTCGTCGAGGTGTTCAAGGATGGCTTCTTTATAAGGAATGGTGACGTTAAAGCCGGAAAAGTGGAGCGCTTTCAGCCCTTCGACCGACGCCTTAAGGTCATTTGGCGCGACCTCGAGCGGAACATACTCATAATCGAGGCCGAGCGCCTTGTAAGCGGCATTGTGCATGGCCGGTGAAACCGTGTGTCCCAGAGGATATCCTATCAGGGCGACCGTTTTCATGCACTGATTGTATCACAATCGATCAATCTTGCGAAAGACGATAAGTTAAGGTAAAATTACAATAGACCGTTAAGGAGGAAGCATGGCAAGAATATATATAATAGATGTAACGAACCGCGATGGGGTGCAGACCGCGATGATCGGCCTGGCCAAATTGCAGAAAACCATGGTGAACTGGTACCTCAACGAGATGGGGGTATTCCAGTCGGAATTCGGGTTCCCTTTTACCCATCATGAAACGAATTATTTGAATGCCAATATTGAACTGTCCGAAATGGGCGTACTTGCTCCGATCCGGCTCGAGGGATGGTCGCGGGCGGTAAAAAAGGATGTTGAGCTTGCGTTCAAGCTGGTGCCCAAGATCAAGCATCTCAACTTGTCGATCTCCACTTCGCGCGTGATGCTGGACGGTAAATTCATGGGTAAGATGGACGAAGATGACGTCATCAATCTGATGACCGAAGCGACCGATACCGCGTACAAGCTGGGAGCGGAAACGGTGGGGGTCAATGCCGAAGACGCCTCGCGCACCGATCTTGATTATGTAATTAGATACGCGAAAGCGGCCAAGGACCACGGCGCGAAAAGGATACGTTACTGCGATACCCTAGGCGTGGACGATCCGGCCACGATCTATGATCGGATCAAGCAGATCGCGAAGAAAACGACCATGCCGGTAGAACTGCACTGCCACAACGACTTGGGAATGGGGGTGGCATGTTCGGTGGCCGGAGCGGTCGGCGCGATCGACGGCGGACAGGACGCGTACATAAATACCACGATCAACGCGGTCGGGGAGAGGGCCGGCAACGCCGACCTGCTTTCCGTGCTGCTGGCGCTCAAGTACGGCAGCGGTTTCCGCGAACGCAATCTCTGCCCGCCGGAGATAAAGCTGAACAAGATATGGGCCTTTGCCAAGTACGCGTCATACGCTTTCGGTATACCGATCCCGGTTAACCAGGTAGGGGTCGGCTCGAACGCGTTCGCGCATGAGTCGGGGATTCACGCGGATGGCGCGCTCAAGAACCGCCGCAACTATGAGCTGTACGATTATGAAGAGCTGGGACGCGGAGAACCGGAGCTGGTTGAAACCGGGCGCATGATCACGGTCGGAGAATATTCCGGCATCAAGGGCTTCCGCAATGTCTACGGCAACCTTGAGGTCGAGTTTAAGGACGACAAAGAGGCCGCCCGCATACTGGAGCTGGTCCGATATGCGAATGTCCATACCCAGAAGCCTCTCATTAAAGAAGAGCTTCTGTTCGTGGCCCGGTATCCCGACCAGGCCAAGAAGATCATGACCGTTACACCTCCTTAGGAGGCGAAAAATGGCAAAAAAGCCCAAAGTCGGAATTATTATCGGCAGTCAATCGGACCTTTCCGTGATCGAAAAAGCGACGAATCAACTGATCGATCTCGGGATCGAATACGAACTTGAGATCGCTTCCGCTCACCGCACCCCCAGGCAGGTCGAAGAATTCGCCCGATCCGCGGATAAGAAATTTGACGTGATCATCGCCGGCGCCGGCATGGCGGCGGCCTTGCCGGGAGTAGTCGCGGCGCATACGCACCTTCCGGTCATTGGTTTACCGATATCTTCAAAAGCGCTTCAAGGCCACGACGCGCTGTTCTCGATCGTGCAGATGCCTCCCGGAGTACCGGTGGCGTGCGTGGCGATCGACGGCGCCAAAAACGCCGCGATCCTGGCGGCGCAGATCTTATCCCTTAAATATCCGGCGCTCAAAGCCAAACTGAAAAAACTCAAAGGGGGCAGATAGCATGTCCATCAGCATGATCGACCTGTATATTGTCGTCGGCGCGCTGGTTTTCTTTGTGATCGGGCTGCGCACCGGGCTTTTGCGGTCGTTGCTTTCCGTCCTCTGCGTTTACGCATCGATCTATATCGCGCAGACGTTGGCCCCGGCCATAATCAGATCGGCATCTTTCCTGTCGGTTGAAGAAACAAAGCCAGGCCTTCTGACCATGTCCCTTATTATTTTCGGCATCTGCTTTATCGCTTTTGAATTTATTTTGTTTGTCCTAAAAAGCATTGTTAGCATTTCCATTCTGGGGCCGGTCGATAAGCTCCTGGGCGGGCTGGTTTCGGTCTTTAAAGCTTTTCTGATCGCGGGCATGATAATCGACATGTGCTTCATCCTGCCGCTGACGGAGGAACAACTGCATTATATCAATCAATCTTTTTTAAAGGACTGGGCGATACAGTGCTACCGGCGGACTTTTCCCATGGCGACCACCGCCGCCCAGAACGCTTCCGATTTGATCATGCAAAAATTAAATCTAACAGTAGCAAACGATCATACGCAAACCGCGGTGAACGCGGTCGCGGCCGTCTCAACCGAAGCGGTAAAACTGAAAAGCACGCTGGACGCGCTGCCAAAATATTAATATGGCAAAGATAACGGTGATCGGCGCCGGGAACGTCGGCGCGCAATGCGCTTACCGGCTGGCCCAGAAAAAAGCCGGAGAGATCGTCTTGCTTGACATTGTTGATGGGATCCCGCAGGGAAAAGCACTGGACATGATGCAGGCGGGAGCGATCGAGGGTTTTGGCTCCGAGATCCTCGGTACCAACGATTACAAGGATTCGAAAGGATCGGATGTGGTCGTGATCACGGCCGGGCTGGCGCGCAAGCCGGGCATGTCGCGCGACGACCTGATCGTAAAGAACGCCCAGATATTGGAATCCATAATCAAACCGGTGGTCGATTATTCTCCTAAGGC
>CAIYXV010000104.1 GCA_903930225.1 uncultured bacterium
ATATTTACGTGCTCGAATCCCTTTTTGCAGCCGGAATTAATCCAAAAAGAAGAGCAAATAGTTTAAAAGACAGGGAAATAAATAAACTGCACCACGAGATCAGGAAAGTCTTGAACAGATCGCTTGGATTAAGGGGAACTTCGTTCAGCTGGTATCTGGACAGCAAGGGTAAAAAGGGAGGCTTCCAGCATCGGCTTTTGGTCTACGGGAAAAAAGGAGCACCCTGCCCCAGGTGCAAAAACCCCATTAAAAGGATAAGCATAGGACAGCGGGGAACCTACTTCTGCCCTAACTGCCAAAAATAACAAAATGCCGGTCAAGCTCCAAACGAACCGGACCGGCATTCAACAAAAACGAAACTGTGCTAGAGCAGCTCCATCGCGGCCTTGACGCCCGCGCCGAAGTTGGTCTTGGCTCCCATTCTTTTTAAAAGCACTTCAAGCGCGGCAAAGGCGCCGATGATATCCAGTGAATCGATATAGCCGAGATGTCCGATACGGAAGATCTTGCCTTTTAATTCAGATTGACCGGGCGCGACTTCCACATTGAACTCATCTCTCATCATTGCCCTGATCTTTTCTCCGTCCAGGCCATCGGGCGCGAAGATCGCAGTCACCGCCGGCGAGGCGTGTGAATCGTCGGCTAAGAGATTTAGTCCCAGAGCCCGGCAAGCAGCTCTTACCAGATCGCGATTATGCTGGTGGCGGGCATAAACATTCTCTTTGCCCTCTTCTTTCAACATGGCCAGGCCTTCACGCATCCCGAAGATGAGCGATTCCGGCGGGGTCGTATAGGTGTGGCCCTTGGGCGCTTCTTCCTTCATCAGTCCCAGGTCCCAGTAGTGTTTTGAGCATTTTGAATTTTCATACGCCTTCCAGGCGCGCTTCGAGATCGAAACGGCGGACACTCCCGGAGGGACCATGAACGCCTTCTGCGAGCCGGAAACGACCACATCCAGGTCCCACTCGTCGGTCTTTAACGGCGCGGCCATCATGCCCGAAACGGCATCAACAATGATCAGGGCTTCCGGCTGATTGGCGCGGACCGTTTTGGCCAGCGCCTCGACATCGTTCAATACGCCGGTCGAGGTCTCGTTTTGCTGCATCAGCACCGCTTTGACCGGGCCTTTTTTAAGTTCGGCTTCCAGCACTTTCGGATCGGCGGGCTTTCCCCTTTCGAACTTCACGTCATTGACCTCTACTCCGTATGCCTTGCAGATCTTGACGAAGCGGGCGCCGAAGTTTCCGATGTTCAGTACAATGACCTTGTCTTGTGGCGAGAACATATTGACCACCGCGACTTCCATGCCTCCGGTCCCCGAGGAAGGATAAATAAAGATATCATTCTTGGTCTCATACGCCCATCTCAACCCTTCCATCACTTCCTTCATTACCGCCGAGAACAGCGGTCCGCGATGCCCGATCATGTCGTGGTTCATCGCGGAAAGGACACGGGTCGGGATCGGCGTCGGTCCGGGGATCATCAAACTGTATTTAATTAATTTTCGCGCCATTCAGTCTCTCCTCCAGTCGACTTCAATATATTTCTCGTCATGGGAAAATGTGAATTTGTGCTCTCCCTTGTAGGCGTGGGATAATGATTTGCCGATATGCATCGCCAGACTGGAAGAGGTTGTGGCCACGTCGATCCCCCCGTCAACTTTGGAGATAGCAGACACCTTGTATTCGGGATTGTCCTGCTCGGTTGTGCGGCTCTCATGCTTGATCAGATTAACGATCTCGTCCTCGTGGTCTTTAAGAAAGGCCCCTCTAACCCGCACCAGGCCTCCAGCTTCCTTCTGTTTTTTAGCACGAAACTCTTCGTAATCCCGGTCAGTCTCTTTCCTCACTTGAATCCCTCCCCTGTTTATCTCTTGCTGAACTGGAAGGCGCGGCGCGCGCGCTTGAGGCCGTATTTTTTCCTTTCTTTCTCTCTCGGGTCCCTGGTCAGCATTCCTTTGACCCTTAGAATGGTATGGAGTGAACAATCGGCGATCGCCAGCGCCCGGCCGATCGCCATTCGGAGCGCGTCGGCCTGCGAGGGCACGCCGCCCCCGTTCACGATTGCGGTTGCGTCGTATTTACCCACGGTATTGGTAAGAACGTAAGGCTGATGGTAGATCTTCAGCAGGTGCTGTCTGCCGCAGAAATATTCTTCGGCCGGCTTGCGGTTGACTTCCACTTTCCCCGATCCAGGTGAAATCCAAACCCTCGCGGTCGCGCTCTTTCTCCTGCCGGTCGCGTAGAACTTGGCGATGCCTTTTTCCGCCGGTTTCTTGACCTTTTTCTTTTCTACATGGTGATGATGCTCAGCGTGATGGGGCACGACCGGATGAGGCTTTGGCGCTTCCACGGTTACGGGAGCTTCTTTAACCTCCGGGGTTTCGGCCGTAACGATGATCGTCGGCAGCACCTCGATTTTTCCCGGTGCTTTCTTCTTTACGACCTTCTTCGCGGACTCTGCCTTTTCCGGCGCAACTTTCTTTTTCACGATCTTCTTCTTTTCTTCCGCCATTAAATTCTTCCTCCTTAAATGCTAAGGGTCTTGCCGGCTTCGCTGATCTCCCCCTGGTATATTTTCAGCTTCTTCAGCATCAGCTCGCCCAGCGTGGTTCTCGGGAGCATCCCTCTGACCGCCAGATAAATGATCTTGCGCGGATCTCTCCTCTTTTTTTCTTCAAATTTTAAAAGCTTGTCGCCCCGCACATATCCGGAATGCGAAAAATAGGTCTTCTGTTTTTCCTTGTTGCCGGTAAGCTTGATCTTTTCGGCGTTATAAACGGTCACATAGTCCCCGCAGTCAATGTGCCGGGAAAAGATCGGTTTGTTCTTCCCCAGCAAAACCTGCGCGACCTTGCTCGCCAACCTCCCCAAAACCTTGGAATCGGCATCAACAATAAACTTTTCCCTTTTAATGTCCTTGGGTCTTACCGAATAAGTCTTCATTTTCATTTTTTTCCCTC
>CAIYXV010000105.1 GCA_903930225.1 uncultured bacterium
TATCCCGAGGGATTAAAAATGAGGCAACACCCCACACTAAAGTGTGGGGAATAATTCCCTGCAACACAACACAATTCCGCACACTTCAGTGTGCGGTTCCATGTCATTTGACATTACTTATATATCCTTGGCACGCGCTTGCCAATATTGCAGATAACCTCGTAAGAAATGGTGCCTTCGAGCGCGGCGATCTCGTCGGCGGTAATGCTCTCTATCCCCTGCGATCCGATCAGGACAGCCTCGTCGCCGACCTGGACCCGGCTGTCGCCGACATCAACCAGCGTCATGTCCATGGTAACGGTGCCGACCACCGGATACCGCTTCCCGTTTATCAGGACTTTGCCGCGGTTGGACAGGCGGCGCGAATAACCGTCGGCATAGCCGACCGGCAGGGTCGCAATCGTGGTTTCCTTGTTCGTTGAATAAATCCCTCCGTATGAGATAGGGGTCCCCGCCGGAACTCTTTTAAGATAGACCACGCGGCTCTTGAACGAGAGCGCCGGCTTGAGGTTGATGATGCGGTCGGCGTCGGGCTTGGGATAAAGTCCGTAGATCATCAGCCCCACCCTTACCATATCAAGATGAGTGGCGGGATGAAAAAGCGTGGCGGCGGAATTGGCCGCGTGCTTGATCGGGATGTTCGACAGTCTCGGCAGGAGGGAGCTGAATCTTTCGAACTGTTCTCTGGTAAAAGTATCCTGGTGCTCTTCGGCTTTAGCAAAATGGGTAAAGACCCCTTCGATCTCAAGGTTCGGGAGCGACAATATTTTGGTGACCAGCGCGATGGCCTCCGACGGCTGAACGCCGACCCTTCCCATTCCCGTGTCGACCTTGACGTGGACCTTGGCCGTTCTTTTTCTCCTCACCGCTTCGTCGGACAATGCTTTTGCCTCGGAAAAAGAATAAACGGTCTGGGTAAGCTGGTTCTGTACCACCTCATCCATCACCGAAGTGGGAGACTCGGTCAAAATGAGGATCGGACGGACCATCCCGGCTTCCCTTAGTTCCAGCGCTTCTTTTAGATTGGCGACTGCTAGAAAATCGGCGCCCGCCTCGACAGCGGCGCGGGAAGCGGCCACCGCCCCATGGCCGTACGCATTTGCCTTGGTGACGGCCATGAACCGGGTGCCGCCTTTAAGCAGTTTTTTTATTTCTGCGATATTGCGTTTTATCGCGTCAAGATCAATTTCCGCGTAAGTGTTCATTTCTTAATTTCTCCACCAGCTCATCGGTAACGGTTATATCGCCAAGCGTCATCTCCCGGCCCGAATCCTTTCCGTGATAATCGGTCCCGCCCGTTGTAAGCAAACCGTACTTGCGGGCCAGGGTCACATAGTGTTCGGTAAACTGCGATTCATATCCCGGGTAATACGCCTCGATCCCCCGCAACCCCTCCGCCGCCATCCCCGGGATCAGATTGTCGCGGTTCGAGATCGCGGGATGCGCGTAGGACGCGACGCCGTTCACTTGCCTTATCAGCTTTATCGCTTCGGCCGGCGTGAGCTTGTAATGGCCCACGTAAGCCGGACCGTTGAACTCGAGGAAACGGTCAAACGCTTCCTTGAACCCGGAAACGAACCCTTTTTTTATCAGTGCGCGCGCCACATGCGGGCGGCCGGGCGCCTTTTTACCGGAGATCGCGAACACGTCATCGGCACTGATGCCGACCCCGAGCTTGTTAAGCTTCTCAACTATTTTATAGATCCGCGCCACCCGGTCCGTCTGGATCTTTGTTAAGACCGGGGCCAGCTCCGGACTTTTGTGATCGATAAAATAACCAAGAATGTGCACTTCGGCGCGGGGGACCTCGCAGGTGAACTCTATCCCCGGTATCACCTCTACCATAAGCTCCGCTCCCCGCTTTTGCGCCGCGTCTATCCCGTCAACCGTGTCATGGTCCGTAAGCGCGAACGTTTTTAACTTGATCTTTGACGCCAGCTCTACGATTTCTTCAGGTGAATCGGTCCCGTCCGAAAAAGTGGAGTGAACGTGCAGGTCTGCTGGCATTTCGGTCATTAGTATATCAAAAACCAGACGGTTAGTAAATGATCCGGGAGATAGGCCTGTAGGCTTATAGGTAGTTAGGTTGATAGGAAAAATCCTAAAGGCCTAACTCCCTAAAGGCCTATTGGTCATACAGTTTGACGACCTCGTCTTTGACCTTGTCCCCATCCACTGTGATCTTAACATAATGATAGAACCCGCCCATGAAAGCGGGCAGGTGCAGAACTCCGCCGCCGCCGCCGGTCACCAGGTATACCACGCCGCTACTTTCCGATCTCAAATAAGCGTGGATGTGGCCGGATGATACATAACGGACCTTGTATTTTTTGAATAGGTCCATCATTTTCACAGCTAATCGGCGGTCCGACATGACGAACTCGCGGTAAACATTCGACGGATCGAACGCCGGCTTATGGAAAAAGACGAATATCCCCCTGCCCTTGTTCGCCTCCAGGTCCTTCTCCAGAAAATCCAGCTGGGTTTCATCAAAATACATGTTCAATGCATTGTTTAGTACGATAAAATGCGCGTTCTCGTGATCGAACGAATAATAGGTCCGGCCGAAGTATTTGATGAACTGCCCGTCACCATTATAGGCGTCGTGGTTGCCCATGACGTGATACACCTTCACTCCGCTATTATTGACGAAATCGGCATAGGCCTTAAATTGGGAAGCGTCCCCGCGATTGACCATGTCGCCCACGTTTACCGCGAACTGAATGTCCCGGTCCGCTTTGATCCGGGTAAAAATATCAGAGAGCATGCGCAGGTTGCCGTGGTTGTCGCCGAAAACGGCAAAGGAAAAGGCTTGCGCAAGGGAGGATAGGTAAAAAAGAAGGATTAATGCTAATACTAATTTAAATCCGAATTTCCGAAATCCTAAATCCGAACATGGTATCCCTCGCTTTGCTCGGGATTTATTATAATGCGCCGCAGGCTTACATAATTCGGATTTCGGGTATTCGGATTTCGGATTTTCCTTATCCCAGGTCATCCGCGGCCAATCTGTATTCCATGAGGTTCTTTTTGAGCGATTTAGCGCTGTCGCCCAGCACCTTATCGGTCAGGATCATGCCTTTCGCACCGGTATCAGCGATGATCGCCACTTCGGAGGGCTTGATCACGCGCTGGGTCGGGATGATCACCGGCAGTCCCGATGAGATCGCGATCCCGATGTAATTCTGCAGGTCGCCGACCGCCAATTCTTTTGAGTTTTGGGACAGGGGAAGGATCGCGGCGTCGATCGCCTCCGCACCGGTGTCCTCCACCCCGATGATCTTGTCCAGCGTATAATCGTCGTTTAAGGCGAGGATCTTCCCCGGCTTGACCCGCTTGGCCACGGCCTTGAGCGCTTCGAAGTGGAAACTTATGAAATCGAACCGGTCATGGGCCTTGATCTCTTTTTCTTCCACCGGGTTCTTGGCGGAAATATCCACCCCGACCGGGATCTTTACCGTTTTGATAATGTCAGCAGCATCTTCACCATCACGGACCACGATCGCGTCCGCGCCCGCCTGCTCCGCCGCCTCCGCCATTTCCCGCGTGTTCTCCGGAAGCTGGACGATCAGGGTCATCTTTTTGGTCTTTAAAAGCTCAAGCAGCCTGCTCATGTTTTCTTTCCCTCGCTTTTTGCGACTCGGAACAGCCGCAGTATTTCTGGCGGTACAGATTAAGTTTAGCAGAAATCTCCCGGCTTTGGTAATACCCTTCCCGGAAATCGTGATAAAAAAATCCGATCCCCTCTTCGCCGGAGATCTTTTCCCCCGTCTCCTTGATGACATCATGCTTCTGGAACGGGCTGATCAGCAAAGTCGTGGTAAAACAATCGAACCCGTTCTTTTTGCCGTAGCGCGCGGCCGCCCGCAGCCGGGTCTCATAGCATTCGACGCAGTTACCGGCCTTAATGGCCAGATCGTTCTCGATGTAGATCACCGGCAGGCCGCTGATGGCGCTGTAAAACTCCATGCACTTTTTGCGCATTTCGTATTCGGCGGTTGGATAGATATTGGGGTTGTAAAAATATCCGGTAATGCTGAGCTCCTGCTCTTTTAGCAAACGGTAGACCGAAGTTGTGCAGGGCGCACAGCAAGCGTGCAGGAGCAGTTTTTTCACTTCACCAATCCTAACTGCTTGAGCACGGACCGGATCTGATCTTTTTCTCCGGCGTTCGCTTCGATCAGCGGCAGGCGCGGGATCCCCACCGGCATGCCGACCATCGCCATCGCGGCTTTGACCGGCGTGGGGTTGGCAGTAATGAACAGCACTTTAAATATCGGGAGCAGTTTTAAATGCAGTTCGGTAGCTTTTTTAACCTCGCCCGAATGGAACGCGTTCACCATTTGAGAGATCTCTTTCCCGACAATATGGGAAGCAACGGAGATGATGCCGACCGCCCCCACCGAAAGCATCGGCAGGGTCAGCGAATCGTCCCCGCTCCAGATCAAAAATTCTTTTGGACAGGCCGCCCGGGTAGACGAGGTCTGGTCCAGACTGCCGGCGGCATCCTTGATGCCGACATAATTTTTGATCTGCGCCACGCGGGCAATCGTTTCGGGAAGCATATTGATGCCGGTGCGGCCGGGAATGTTGTATATGATCATGGGCAGGCCGGTATTATCGGCCACCGCTTTAAAGTGCTGGTACAGCCCTTCGGCGGAAGGTTTATTATAATAAGGAACGACCAGCATCGCGCCGTCGCAGCCGATCGCTTCCGCTTTTTTGGTGGAGCTGATGGTGGTGGCGGTGGAGTTTGACCCCGTGCCGGCAATGACTTTGCAGCCGGTGCCATAGAGTGCGGTTTTGACCACGCGGTAGAGCTCGTATTCTTCGTCGTGGGTTAAGGTCGGCGATTCGCCAGTAGTGCCGTGGATGACCACCGATTCGGAGCCGTTTTTGGCCAGATAAACGGCCAGTTCTTCCGCTTTTTTATAATCGACCGTTAGGTCGTCTTTGAACGGAGTGACCATAGCGGTCATTACTTTTCCGAAATCGGTCATGCTGCACCTCTTGTGATAATTATAGCATAAAATTTAAGGCGCATGAATCAGATAAATGAACAGCGTAAAGAGTTATTTTTGGAAAAACAGAATGATACCCGCCCAACTGCACAGCACGATCGCGGCCGTATCGACCGCGATCCAAAGCTCGCCGTAGCCGACAAAAAGCCCGATAAGTATGATCAGCGCCAATAGGAGCAATAGAATCGCCGGGACTTTGTTCCGGTTCACTCGATCTTGAACTCCGAATCATTGACGCCTTGATTGATGCTTAGCTTGTCAAAGGACATCTCGATCGACATTTTGCCCATGGGCGATTCTACGCGGGAAATATTTTTTGACGGCACCCAGATCCCGGAGATCTGTTTGTATTCGATCTCGGACACTCCCACCAGTTTGCCCTTGGGGTCATACATCGACATTTTCACCGGCACCCACCGGCTGCTGTCGATCGTGAATTCCATTTTGCCCAGGAATTTATTCTTTTCTTTCGGCACGCCGACGATAATATAATTGCTTCCGTCCGGCTTGACGGACAGGTCAAAGAACTTTTTCGCGCTGTCAAAGTTGGACGCGATCGACTGATCGGGGGCGCCCTTCGCTTTTAATTTTTTGAGGTCCTGGACATATTTCTGGCCCGTTTCGGTGTTGATCATTTCAACTTTCTCGCCGTTATTGATGGTGACCTGTTTTACCGGGGAAGTCACTTCGATCCTTGATTTATCCGTGCCCTTGGTCCACATTTTTGCTTTTTGGGTCATTTGCTGAGGGGCTTTTGAGCCAGCGCGGGAAATAGTTGAATTAATGACCGTGGTGGTCTCGGCGTACATGTCTTTTATCTTCGATTGATTGGACTGGATGTTTTTGATAACATCATCAAGCTTAAGGGTATCCGCGATCACCGCCGTCAGACATATTGATCCCAAAAACGCCGCCGCCATTAATAGTGAAGCTAATTTTTTATTCATTTGGATCCTCCTGGGGGATATTCTACCATTTTCCGGATAAAGATACACGGTGAACGTTGGAGCGCACGAACGAAGTCTCTTGATCGTACGCGTAATCGAGCTCAACCGCACCAGACCTGAACCCGGCCCCGGCGGAGATAGAGGAATCTGTGTAGCCGGCTCTTAGAGAAAGATTTTCTTTGGTCCATTCATAACCGAGCGCGATTTCCATCTGATAGCCGAGGCTAAGATATTGAGAAAGATCGATCGCTATTGTTGAATCCTTGATCAATCCTTCAGGTATCGCAGCGGCAATACCCATTCGCGCTTTTGGGATCGCTTTTTCAACTGTTCCGGTCCCCCACTTTTGCTCGTTGATAAGTTCATCGATCTTTAACCCAACAGTTATTGGCATTATTTGGCGCGTAAAATGTATAAGGATCCCCGGTGTTATCGAATATCCGTATGCCTGGCCGCCGGTGATCTGATCCATGTCCGAGGTTAAGTATTTTGCCGTAAGCCCAAAAGATAAATTTGGATTGACCGGATAACCGTAAGACAGTAAAAAGGCATTGCTGAAATAGCTAAAAACATTTGTGGTTATAACTTCATTAAAAGCGTCCGTCGTCGTGGTTTGAACAATATTCCCGATCCCCACCTGCATCCAGGAAAATCCGATGCCGCCTTTCCCCAGCGGTCTCACATAACTTATGTAATAATGGTCCGCGTCGGTTGAAAGCCGGGTCTGCATGGTATTGATCTCCTGATCCCTGATGTACGCGAGGCCGGCCGGATTGTAGTACGGAGCGTCGGCGTTATCCGCGATCGCGGTGAAAGCGCCTCCCATACCCAGCGGCCTGGCGCCCACACCCGCATTCAGCACGGCAATGTCGGTACCAGCCTGGCCAGCCGCGAAGGCGGAATGACTAATTAGTAATAGCAACAATAATGCCCTCCCCCAGGATGATGCAAGTTGTTCGGTTATTGCTATCCTCCCTCTCCCAGAGGGCGAGGGAATGGTTGCTTTCCTAATAACGTCCAGCCCCTCTCCCCTTGGGAGAGGGAGGGAAAGAGCCACTTTTCTTACTTGGGAAGAGTTGGGTGAGGGCTTTTGTTTAAATCTTATCATTTTAATACCGCTATCTTCCCTCTCCCTGAAACACTGTTCCCATTAATCGTCGCGACTATTTCAAACGGATAGATCCCGTTCATCACCAGGGACCCTCTTCCGTTCCTGCCGTCCCACTCAACATCATTATACTTTGCCATCATACTCGTTCCTTCCCCATAAGTTAATCCTGTTATTTCACAGACCAGCGAACCGGTTATATCATATATTCTTATCGTCACGTCATCGGCGTCTTTGCTTAATTTGTATCTTATTTTCGTTCTTTCCCGGTTTGGGTTAAAAGGATTCGGATAGTTCGTAATGCCTGTGATCTCGAATGGAGGATTGCAGGTAAACGAATTAACGTTGGCAGACTGGACTTCAGTCCCATCTGCTTTCTTTCCAGACACTTTCCAATAGTAAGTTTTACTCCGTTCCAGCGCCGTGTCGAATATAGGATCCAGCTTACAGGCAAATGAAAGTCTGCCCGGCTCATTTTCCGATCCGGAAGAATTATCCTTTAACCCCTTTCCGTCGCCTTCGGCGTTGGTTGCCTGCGCCCAAAGCACCCGGTATTCTGAATAGACATTTTTCGGAGCGGTCCAGGTAAAGGTGGGCCGCGTGGTTTGAAGTTCGGCGCCTTCTTTAGGGTCGACCAGAGCGGGAGCTTCATTTGTCGCCCTGGCCGACACATTCCCGGCCGCTGATTTAATGGACGAGGCGGTAACCGTGCCTTTTACCGGTGCAAAATTAAACGGTATTTTTTGGAAATATATCCCAGGATCCCTATAAACGTTCTCAAGCCAAACTACATAAACGTTGTGATCGGGATCAGCAAAGTTGCACATTCTTGGCGAATAAGCCATGTTAGAGTTTGATATTTTTGCGCTGCCAATCACTTCGCCGCTTAAATATCTATAATAATAGACATCATTCCCAATTAACTGGACTTTATGTTTAAACCCTCCGGTATCAACTGCCTCATCAGTATCAACAACTTCACTAATCGAAGATTTATCAAACCAGGGCGAGGAACTCGCATTCATAGCATAATTTGGACCAAACGATTTACCCCTATATATATGGCTATAATTTTCAAAGTATTCTATTCTCATGATATTTGTTCCATTATTTAAATCAATTGTGGCTGAAGAGGTTTCACCTCCCAGGTGTTCGTCATCCTGTAAATTAATAACACATGTATTATCAACTGAATTGTTACCGGCAAGGTCGATTGCTGTTATCCGCAACTTATAGTTTCCTTCATTTACATAATCCCCCGAATCGTTCGTTCCATCCCAAACAACTGAATATCCACCGGTCACAGTTAATGTTCTAACTAATGTCCCGTCAGTCGTTTCGATACTTGCGGAAACTGACTGGATACCGGAAGTCGCGTCAGAAACAGAGAAAATAAGCGGTAAGCTTCCAAGATAAGGGTTAAAGGATGTGCTAGCCGGAGGGGTTATCGTTGGCGCGACGCTGTCATGCATATAAGTTCGATATTTATCTTTTCTGTTCCCTGCCCGATCCCAGGCTCTTAAATACAAAACGCTTGTTCCTTCTCCCGGATGATATGTAGTCCCTGAAGTTGAGGTGTCACATCCGGAATGATCTGTAGAAGGCCAGGAATCCCATGCCCACCTAAAACCCTCATAACTTAAATTATCAGACAGGGCAACCGTGATCGGAAGATTCCCGTTATACCAAACGTTCGGCGCCGCTCCCCCGAACACTGCTTCCGGCGAGGTATAATCTCTGCAATAGATCCGGCTCATGCTTCTTCGATTCCCAGCTTCGTCCCAGGCCCTAACATAAAGTGTTTTTATCCCCTGATCAGGCAGGTGTTCAATCGTCGCCGTCGCAGTGATAATACCGGCCTCATAAGTTGTGGGCCAATCTGTCCACGATAATTTGTATCCTTTATATCCAAATGAATCAGAAAAAGCCAGGTTGATATCGTTGTTGGATATGTACCATTCATTTGACGCCTGGCCCGAAAAAATGATATCGGGTATTTTAGTGTCAACCGTAAAACCAGTTTCTTTTTCATCAGTGTTCCCGGCTTGATCAACTGCCATGATTTTGCAAATATAGTCGTTCCCATCGGGATATTGAGGCGTAGCTTGCCCCCGCGTTCCCACCATCCCCGCTCCCACCGTCCCATCCCACGGGTCTTCTAAATACCATGATCCAGATGAAGTCGGTTCTTTGGTTGCAAACACTTCGCCTAAATAGCGCAGGAACTGCAGACCCTTATACAATTCTATTGTGATATTAACTTTATTTGCCTCTGAAGTCAGTAACGATAAATTGTCATTCACCTCATAACTCACGACCATAGTATTTTTGCTTGAATATGAGGTCCCCGGCGAAAATGAAGGATGATCAATCGTCAACGCTAATAGATTAGGTTTTGTATTATCCACGATCACTTCCCGCTTCAGCAAATTACCCGAAGCCGGATTTCCGGCATAATCCTTAAGATCAACCACCATATAATAAATGCCTTCCGGAACATAATTGTCGCTGCCATCCGTTCCATCCCAATCTTCCCACATATTAGTATTCGACCAGGCAGTCTCTTCCGTGGTTATCGTTTTAATAAGATTCGTACACGCCGCGTCGCTAAATACTTTGACCGAATATTTGCCAATCTTTTTAGTGGCCATGTCATATCCCATCGCTTCGATCCTTTGCGGTTCCCGGGTCGTGGTCGGGTTAACCGAAACGTCAATATAAAAATACATCCTTGCCCGCTTTTGCGCTTCAGCGGTGCTGTTGCCGTTGGGACTGATTATCCTAGGATCGGGATTGTTTAATGCGTTCCTTTCGCTCGGCTCTTTTAACGTCAGAACGTTATTTTGGATCCAGACGGTGCCGCCCCATTTCTTTAGCGTAAGATTCCCAGCTCTGTCCCTTCCCTCAACAATGAACGCGTATTGTCCAGCGCCCGCAGGAGCAGCCGAACCGTGTATGCTGCCGTTCCATATGACCGATTCAGTTACTCCCCCAGTTGTCCATAGGTTATCGATCAGCATATTTATATAATTACCCGTGTTGAAATCCGCCGCGGTAAAAGAGGTTTTGCTATCGTCGACCTTATAAACTTTTACCGTAACGAACGATGGTTCGCTTAAATAGTAATAAAGTGTGGTTGATATCGGACGGTCCGATTCATCGGTCGCAGCATTGGTCGAGAACGACCCCGGATTGGCGATCATACTAGAGGTTGCAGGGATCACGACCACCGGATTGGTCAAATCGATCATAAAACTGTCGGTTTCAGATGACACGGTCAATTCGCCAACATTCCCAGCCGCGTCGTATCCATCGATAGAAACTTCAGCCGGGCCCTGGTTGTCGTCGCTTTGTACGTTATATTTATAAATATATTCAGTTGCTCCAGGTAACAACATTCCTGAATAATATTGCGCCGTTCTTCCATTTACTTTTACATCGGGATTGAAGTTGAGCGGCTCGGATGATTTAAACCTTATCATCACATCTGAACCTTCTCTGGCATATTTACTGAATTCGAGATTGTTGACCTCGCAGGTCAAACCGCTAAAACCTGGAGGAATGGTATCTACGATCAACGGATCGGTTAACGAATCAACGGATTTATTGCCCGCCAGGTCGGCCGCTTCAATCGTTATCCAAGCCGGCCCGTCACAGCCGGCGAATACATTGTAAACGGCCTGACTGTCGCCGGAAGAGTTATAAGTCGTTGGAGCATAATTAACGCCGGCGCCGTTTTGCGCCACTTTTACTACTGCAGAGCTCAAGGCTTCATTAACCTTGAAAGAGATGATCACTTTACCCAGCTTCGCCGGATTTGGAGTGACTGACACTCCGCTTATAACCGGGGGCGTAACGTCAACCTCCGGAGAAGGAACAGGATTAGGAGCAGGCGGAATAACTCCAGAACTTCCGCCGGGTTGTTGGACACTTAATAAAGCTGACTGCGGTATTGCCGAACCGCCGAGAGCGTCGATCGCGTTAATATAAATATAGTATTGCCCGCCGGGTACAATATTTTGATTGTTGTCTTTGCCGTCCCAGCTAAACGAATAATCCCCGGGCGTGTTGCTAAGCAGCCTGGTAAATACCGTTGCCCCGTTCCCGTTTAAAATATCTACTCTTACCTGCGCGGGATTATTTATCCAGGCAACAGGATAATCGATCAAATAATTAACCGCCATCGTCTCCCCGCTGGCCGGAGTAAATGAGTTGGGATTTAATGTCAAAGCAACCTTCGGCCTGGTCGATACAGCGGTGATATTCCCGGACGATTCAACTCTGGCTCCAAGCTTATCTTCCGCGATTATCTTGTAAGCATACATTCCATCGGTTACGATCGATCGTACCCCGCCTACCGGGTCCATGTCACCTGACCAGTAAAAGCTATGGGGGCCCGGTCCTTCCATATCATTTTCCGCAAGCTTTCTGATCGTAGCACTTGCGGCATCGAGGATCAAAACACTCACTTTATATTCCGAAACGCCGCCTGAGAGCTGATAATCAATTCTGCATTGGTCTTTTATACCGTCTCCATTGGGCGTGAACGGATTTGGGTTGGCGGCAGCATTTAAGATCGCTAAAGCGTTCACCGGAACAAGCGTGAACGGCTCGGATATTTTTTCGTCCATATTTAAAGCGCGATCGATCGCCGTCACCTTGAACTGATATTGATTACTATCGGATGCTTCAAAAGAAACCGTATAACTGCCAGCCTTCCTTATCCCCGAATCGATCCTCTTTTCCCCTACCCAAACTTCGACTGTAGAGGTTTCAGGAATGGAATAGGTCAATAAAGCTTGCTTGCTAATAAGATCGACTTTGACCGGCTGTAATAAAATATTCGGAGGGGTGCTGTCTACCAGCACCGTGCCGGTGACTTCCGCGGTTTTACCGGCGCCCGGATCATAGGCCGCGATATGATAAGCATACGAACCGTCAACAGTCTTGCCGGAGGAGAGATCACCATACCAGCGAACGAAATGGTCGCCTTTATTTTGGTTTTCTCCATTGATCAGGATCTTTACCGGTTTATTATCCGCACCTATGATCGACGCGCTGATCATGAGGTTATCCCGCGACAGATAATATTTAATGTCCGTGTAACCGTTCTTCGGGTTTCCGGGCGCGAATGGATCAGGCGCCGCGTAGGCATAAGGGATCAATGAAGGGGCGCGGTCAACCATTATCGTTTTTGTTTCGGAAGTCGCGCGATTGCCAACCATATCTTCGGCTTCAAGATAATAATGATAACTGCCGCCAAGCAGTTCATTGTGGTCGCCCCTCCCATCCCATGTCCAGGCTCCACTCTTCTCCGATATTTGAGAATATTTCTTGTAAAGAACCCCATCCTCGCGATCGATTGTATAGTTAACGGTCGCCAGCTCCGAAAGGGAATATGAGATCGTGGTCGCATCCTTCACGCCGTCATTGTCGGGAGTGAAAGGATTCGGAGAAGCGATCAAGTTCGTAACTTTCGGCGGCGTGGTATCGATTATCGTTTTTATGGGAATGTTATTGCTTATATTGCCGGCTTCATCTATCGCGTAGATCAAGCTTGAATATTCGCCATCTGAAAACACCGAAGCCGAGTTTATGTTATCGGCAAGGATCCAATCCCCGCCCGGGTTCCTTTGGTAAATATTGAACCCGTATTGCCCCCAGGCAAGCTTAAGCGGCTGGTCCGCATCCACGTTTAATTCCTGATTGACCAGGATCTTTCCATCGGGCGAGGTGATGATTATTCCAACCTTCCCCTTTTCATTCGACATAATATTGTATTCGACCGTATCCCATTTGCCGTCATTGTTGGGAGAGAACACCTTAAGATTTGAAGAAGCTTCGACCGTCGGAGGAACGGTATCTTTGACGACCAAAACGTCACCTTCGGTCTTTATGCCGGGATTGCCTTTGGGATAAGAACAAACGTAGAAATAGTTATCCCCTTCCTGAAGTAGGTTGATATTCTTGAAAGTAAAGCTACCATCTTCGGCCGCCGCACCCTTTTCTAATATTTCCGATGAGTTAAAAGAAGTCTTTGGTAATTTGCTCTCATAGACCTCAAGCTGGGAGGCGGCATCCGCGGTCCCGTAAATCGTCACCTGGTCTTGATTCGTCAAATATCGGTCCGCCATTACGATAGGCGCGGATAATATGATCTTTCCTTTGGCCAGGGTATAAGTAGAGAAATGGTCCAGCGTGCCGGTAAAACAGTAAAGGTGAGTATCTTTGTCATAATCTTGATGGCTGTCGGAGATGACCTGCAGGTCGCCGGCGGCAGTTATCTGATGGATATTAAAGCCCAAGTTCTTTCCCGGATCATTTGGGTCCGGATTCAGTCCCAGATTTATCAGGTCATCCAGCGTGTAATAAAAATTCAGCGTGGGACGTGTATCGACTCCGTCTTCCTGCGGCGTTTTGAATTTGAACGGAGAAGGCTTCACCTCTACTATCGGCCCGTGCGTCATAATAATAGGTTTGTTCCTGATCAATATTTCAGACATGGTTACGGGAGTGACAGTAGCCAGCTGGTCTTTTCCAAACGCCCCTTTGGGGAAAGAAAGCTGGGCGCGGCGGTACGCGGAAAACACTTTATGAATACTGCCGTCATTTAGCACCGGGGTGCCGATATTAATATCACCGGTCGCGATATCGTTGCCGCATTTTAGAAGAACAGTGTATTTACCATTTAGGCGGCTCACATTCCAAAACGCGAGCGTTCCGGTTTTCGGCACGGAGGAAGATACGATCTCATTCCAGTTGTTCCCGTCAAAATACATAAGCTGATACGGA
>CAIYXV010000106.1 GCA_903930225.1 uncultured bacterium
CCTCTCCCTTTGGGAGAGGAGGGAAAGATTTAAGGAATTTGCATGGATCATCACAGGTGAGGGCTTCGGTTTCAACCAGTCCTTCTCCCTCCTTGTCCGCCGAAGCCCGAAGGGCGAAGGAGGATGGGAGAAGGGGGCAAGATAAAGTTTTAGTTATCGAAAATGTGGATGAGGGCTAATTACTACTTTTTCAGATCAGGTTGTATCTCACGAAGAACATGTTGTAGTAACGGGAATAAGTGCCCCCGTTGATGAACATCGTTTCCCCGGAGTATCCAACCATCATCGGCGTATTGAACAGATTGATATCGGTCCCCAATTCGTAGTTAAGCAGGCTCGCCGGCACTCCCAGTACCGATGCGTTCTGCGTCCCTCCCCCGGGGATCAGAGAATAGAACGCCCGGCCCAGATACTTGTTTCCCAGTATCGGCAGTACCGTCGCCAGCCCCGCGTTCAACGCCGTAAAGTTCGTCGCTGCCAGCGGATTGCTCAATGCCGCGTACTTCAAACCCAAAAGCAGCTTCCCTTCAAATCCATAAAAGTTCACGATCGGATACACCGTGTTCAGGTCCACGTCGTACCGGTTTTCTCCCACCACTCCCCCTGTCACGCCACCGTGCCCGTCCGGCACCAGGTACACCAACTGGTTGTACCCCGCCTTCCCGCTTATCTCGTAATCCCCTTTGATCGAAAGCAGGTCGAACTTGTTCCCGTACAGCGCCGCTCCCCCAAATCCCCTCCAGTTATTCGTTGTGGTCGCGCCCTCATATATGTTCCCGTACAGCCCCGATACGTACGCGTGCGGCTTCCCCATCGCCATCGCCTTCTGGACCCCGGGTGCCGCCGCCACTTCCTTTATCAGTCCGTATTTCTTCTTCAGCGCCGTCATCTTATCCGCCGGTATCTTCCCGATGATCTGGTCGCATTTAACGATGAACACCGACACGATCCTCGTCACATCCAGCCTCGTCAATTCCTTCTTGCTGTCAAACGACAGTTGCTTGACCGCGGGGGTTTTCTTCGTCGCTTTCTTGACCGTCGCCTTTAGCTCCATGATCTTGAAGTAATTGAGAAGCTTTACGTCAGAGAGCGCCTGCGCTCCGCTCACATCCATCATTACTTCCGGAACCGCCGCTACCACTGTTTTCTTTACTGCGACCGGTTTCTTAACCGGCGCTTTCCCCTTGACCGCTTTCGCCGGGGTTGCTGCTTTTACTTCCGGCGTCGGCGTTTTCGGCGTCAGGTCAGGCAGTGTCAGCTCATATCTCTCATATACCCTCTTCAGCGCCCGGGCCAGCTCTCCCGCCAGCTCCAGCCGCGTCATGCCCGCGATCTTGGGCGCCGCTTTCTTGGCATTCTTTGCCGTTGCCTTGGCCGGAGCGGCGTTTGGCGCCGGTGCCGTCTGGGCGGTTACCTGCATCGGGGTGAACTCAAGGGGGATCTCGTATTTCTTCTCCAGATACCCCATCGCCTTCCCCACTACCCCCGGGACCTCCGCTTTAGCCATGATCTGATCGGGACGAAATGTCTTGTCCGGATATCCGCTGATGATCTCGTATTCCAAAACCGCTTTCTTGATCACCGCGTAATACGGATATTTCTTGCTGATATCCTTGAAGTTAATATCGGTCGGCTTGGCCGGTACCGCCGGTTTGCTTACTGCTGCTTTGGTCGGCGCGGCTGTTTTCGCTGCTGCGGACACGGGTTTAACAGCGAGCTTCTTTGCCACGGTCTTTACCACCGCAACTTTTGGCTTGGCCGGCACTTTCGAAGGCACCACTGCCGCAAACGTCGGCGCGATCATCATTACTGCCAGCAAACCCGCTAATATTCTCTTCATTTCTCTCCCGTTTTATTTACGCTCAATTGTTCAAATTCGTTTATTCGTTCCATCATTCGTTGATAGAGATCCCCCTCCCACCCTGTTCCGGTATTGCCGGAAAGGATGGGAGGGATTTATTGATCCTTATGGGGTCACGCTGATGGCTGCACCGTAGGTTGTCGTATTCCCCGCCAGGTCTTTTACCGACCCGTGGGTAACGGTTATGGCATTACCGTTTACCGTTACGTCAGCTGTGATCTTCACGATCGTATAGGAAGAACCTCCATACGTGGTCAGCGAGGTGGAAGAGCTCGTCATCACCTGGGCTCCGGTAACATTTCCTCCCGCGATCGTGTAATTGCCCGCCGCGCCCGCGGTCGCTGGGTCCACCGGCTCCGTGAAGGCGATGTACGCCACATGCGTATCGGTTATCGCCGGCAGTACATAATTATTGTTCAAGACGGTATCGGACGTCCAGTTCGTCGACTTATATGCCGTGCCGCTCAATCTAGGCCCGGCCATGTCTTTCGCGGTTCCTGACCCCGCCGCCGATTCCCCGTCGCCGTTATAGGCTACTACTTTCACGTACAGCGTTTTATTTATCATGGGGTAATTGGCCGTGCCCAACGGATCGATCGCGGCTCCTGACCCGCAAAGTTTGTTAATGATATTTGTCATGCTTTCAGTATAATAATTAACATTTCCGGTCGCGGTTGCAAGCAGGATATAATTTCCGCTGGCCTCGTTTGCTACATAGATCTTGTACCCTGTTACCACTCCGGTAGCAGGAGTCCAGTAGAAGCCGACATTCGCCGCTCCTTTGATATCCGCGTAATTAGCATAAGCGGTGGAGCCGTCGGTCGCGTCGCTGGAAATTATCTTGGACCCGATCACCACCGAAACGCCCGCGGGCGCACCGGGCGCGCCGCCGGTCGTTACCCGGTAATTCTGCGAGAGCGCCTGCGCCTGGTCGAGGTCGTCCCTCGCCGGGAAACCGGCCGCATCTCTTATATGATCGGCCACGTGTGAGCTCAAGGTATCGATCCCCAGGACATAGGTTTCATTGGTGATCAACTGCGCCTGCGGCGTGATCGTCAGGACTTTATTCGCCGAGTCCCATGAGGTTGTAAGCGGCACGGTGCTCCCGCTTGTCGCGTAAGTTCTGACACCGTTCGCGATCAGCATGGGAACAATAGTCGAGGTATCCATCGCCTCATCAAAGGTCACCGTAAATGTTTGATTATTTGCGACAACCGAATTGGGCGTGGGCGAAAAGCTTAAGATAACCGGATTTGAACTTAAATACAGATCGGTCACGGTTATCGTGTTATCTGCCGGAATGTTCGATGACGGTTTTACCAGGATCGCCGAAGACCTGACCCTGGCATAGCCTTCTGCCGTTACAAAGATCACATATTGGCCGTCCGGAATGTTGGAAAACACATATTCCCCGTTGGAATTGGTGGCCACGGTCTGGGTGGCAATATCTCCGGAAAGTGAAGCGGTCGCTCCCGCCACCGGATTGCCGACCGTTCCATTAAGCGTTATCGCTCGCACGATCCCTTTTAGCTTTAACCCCGCCGGCTGTGGATTGGACGTGTTTATAGTCGGGGTCTGCTGGCCGCACCCGCTCATGATCATTCCTATACCTGCGACGAAACACACACCTATTAACAATACCAACAACTTTCTCATTTTTTCTTCCTCCTTATCGAACATTTTCTCATTCCCTTATTGGCCCGGCCCAAAAATATTTCCCCCATCACCTCCCGAATTTATAAAACTATCGTATCCCCAGAACCAGTCTTGACCGGATTGCCGGCAAGGTCTTTTACCCCTGACACGGTCATCGTTACCGCCCCGGTATACAAATTGCCCGAGCCCACGATCTCGACTATCGCGGCAAACCCGGCAACATTCTGATTTGTCATAAATCTCGCCGAGTTGACGGTCAGTCCTCCGGAAAGCGCAAAATTGCCGTTGACGATCGTGGTCGGATCCACCGGTTCCGTAAAGGCGACGTATCTTCTATTGGTTTCTCCGGCAAAGATCGGCGGGACAATATAATTATTACTGAACGGTCCGCCTGCGTAGGGAGGGGTAGGCGAAGGCGTGGGATTTAATGTGGGCCCCACCGCATCCTTGGCCGCGACGACCGTACCGTCGCTCTCCCCGTCGCCGTTAAAAGCAACCACTTTATAATAAACCGTATTGTTTATCATCGGGAAATTAGTGGTCGAGATCAGATCCACTGCCGCATTCCCGTATATGGCTTTTACCAGCTTGGCCGTGGTGGTAGAAAAGAAATTGCCGCTTGTGACATTCGATGACGAACTATCTGATTCAAGCGAAGAGTAATTAAGGACCGATCCCGACCGCGCAACATAGACCCGGTACCCACTGATGTTGCCGGAATGGGACGGCTGCCAGTTCAGTTGGATCGTCCGGGTAAGGCCAGCGTTATAAATATCCGCGTAATCAACCTCCGAAGTTATTTTTCCGTTTATTACCACCTGCAGGCCTGACGGCGCAGAGGGAACTCCACCCGAAGGCGTCCGGTAATCGGCATAATAATTTAAAAATTCGGCATAGGGAGGTCCTGACGCGCCGGCTGTGAGCGGACATCCTTTTTGATTCAACGGATAATATTTTCCGTTAGATCCGGTATTATAGCTGTAATCCAATAACAGCCGATAGGCCTCGTTCGAGGATAAAGAACCATTCGGAGTGATGGTAACCGTTTTGCTGTCAGCCGACCAGGTCAAGGTCGTATTCACGCTGCTTTGGCTGGCGGCAAAAGCCCGCGGCCCCTGGGGAACTAAGGAATACTTTACCGTAGTTGTATCCATCGGACAATTAAATGTAACGGTAAAAGCCTGATTGTTACTTATCACCGACCCGGGCGCCGGTGAGTAATTGGTTATATAGGCAAGCTCGTCAAACCACCAGGAACCGTCAAGATAAACCGTATAAACCGTATTGTCACCCGCGATATGGCTTGGCGATTTTATCACTATCCTGCGGTCTGGGAAAAGGAATACATACCCTTCCGCCGTGGCAGAAAGCAAATAATCTCCGTCCGGAACGCCTGTGAACTTATAATCCCCGTTCGCGTCCGTAATGGCGGTCATAACCAGCCCGTTCCCATCAAGCGTCACATAAGCACCGGAGACCGGGTTGCCCATGTGACCCCCCAGAGTCGGGTTGGAGCCGTTCGCTCCGCTGTATACCCATTTGAGCACGGTACCGCGAACAATAAGATTGGAGGGTTGGGGTTTTGCATTGTATATCTGCTGGGCTTGCTGGCCGCAGCCCGAAAGGAATGCCAGCGATCCGAACATGGCAATAAGCAGAAGAAGACATATGCCCGTCTTTCTCATTTCTGGCTTCATTTTAGACGGGAAAATAATTTTGTCAAGCGGGTATTTTAAAAATCGTTCCGGCGACGAAAATTCCGGCAACCGAGCCTAACCTGAAAGGCTTTTTTCTGGCAGGAAAGTTGCTCTAATCACGTTAGCCCGTGCGCCCGTTAGCCCGTGTGCCTGTTATTTTATATGGAGGGAACAATGTTGATAAAAAAATTTGAGGGTTTGGAGTGCTGGATAGAAGCAAGGAAATTGACAAATCAGGTGTATAAAATATCCAAAGAGCTTTTCCCGAGGGACTATCGGTTAAAGGATCAGATAACTGGCGCGGCCATCTCGATCATGAACAATATTTCAGAGGGTTTTGACTGTCATTCAAATTCCGAGTTTATCCGTTTTCTGGTTTATGCGAGAAGATCATCTTCGGAAGTCCAAAATTGCTTATACATCGCTCAAGATCAGGATTACATCGATGAAAACATCTTTATAAGAACTTATCAACAGGCGGAGCGTACAAGAAAAATCATTGACGGATTAATAAGATACCTTAAAAAATGAAACGACTTGTGTTCGAGTTAACGGGTTCACGGGCATACGGGCGTACGGGCTAACGAGCAAACGAGATCAAACCTTCATAAACGGCGGCAGTTCGATCCGTTCTTTGCTCTGGGGATTGGTCCTGACAAAAGGAATGGATTCTTTTTCCTTGCGGGCGCTGGGCTTGAAGCCGGTGGCGATCACGGTCACCATCACGTCGCCCTGCAGTTTTTCGTCGATCACCGCGCCGAAGATGATATTGGCATCGGGGTCGACCGCGTTGTAGATGACCTCCGCGGCGTCGTTCACCTCGAACAGCGTAAGATCGGTGCCGCCGGTAACATTAAAGATAACACCTTTGGCGCCGGTGATGGTCTCTTCCAGCAGGGGCGAGGAGATGGCCTGTTCGGCCGCCTCGATCGCGCGGTTGTCGCCCGAGCCGGTGCCGATGCCCATCATGGCCGACCCGGCCTCGAACATTATGGTGCGAACGTCCGCAAAATCAAGGTTGATCAGTCCGGGAACGGTAATCAGGTCGGAGATGCCTTTTACGCCCTGCCGCAGGACGTCGTCCGCGACCTTGAACGCCTCGATGATGCTGGTCTTGCGTTCGACCACCTGCAAAAGCTTGTCATTGGGGATAACGATCAGCGCGTCTACTTTTTCTTTAAGCATGGCGACCCCGGATTCCGCCTGCGTGATGCGGACCGGGCCTTCAAAACGGAAAGGCTTCGTGACCACCGCGATGGTTAAAATACCCTGTTCCTTGGCTATCTCGGCGATCACGGGAGCGGCCCCGGTGCCCGTGCCTCCGCCCATCCCCGCTGTCAGGAACACCATGTCGGCTCCGGCCAGAGCGGCCTTGATCTCTTCGCGCGATTCTTCCGCCGCTTTCTGCCCGACTTCGGGATTGGATCCCGCGCCCAGTCCGCGGGTAAGCTTGGCTCCGATCTGGAGGCGATTGTCAGCGAGGGATACCGAGAGGGCTTGCAGATCAGTGTTGACGCCCCAGAACTCCACGCCCTTGACCCCGCTGCCGATCATCCGGTTGACCGCGTTGGTTCCGCCGCCGCCTATCCCGAAAACCTTGATAGTCGCGAAACTCCTGCCGTCATTACCGCTTATCATGCGAACATTTTACTGTACGGATCGCCTGTATGTCAATAGTTAAAAACAACCCTCACCTGTGTTTTCCAACCAAAAAGCGAATGGCTATCCCTCCTCTCCCAACCTGCCACTCCCTCGCCCTCTGGGACCTGCCTGCCGGCAGGCAGGGAGGGAGGAAAGTATTAAGCATTCTGTGAGAAAATCGTGGGTGAGGGCTATTTGTATCTGACGGCGGGAAAATCGGGGAATCTGACGTCAATGTATTCGATCGTATCCTTCCGGTCCTTTAATTTATCGTAGATCGTTTCAAAAGTTTTGATCTTGCGGTCGATCTCATTGTGGCTTCCAAATTTTACTCTCAAGGTATCGTCAAGCAAAAGCCCGATGTTGCCGCTGTCGGTCAGGTCGATCTTGAGCCGGAACGGAGCAATATAATGTTTAAACTCCGTCAACAGCTTTGAGGCGCTGTCGCCCGCCGCGCCTTTCAGCCGCCCGCCTCGGTCAATCTGGTCTTCGCTGATGCCGACCACGACCGGGAGGTTAGTAATGTCCGGAAAATTGATCGTGACCGCCTCCCCGCTCGCGGGATTGATGAACACCCCTTCATCGTCCAGCAAAAACGACTGCGCGCTGATCACGGTAACGGCGGCTTCTTTTCTTTCTGTGACTGATATCAACACCGTATCAGGTAGTCTTCGGGTGATCCTCACGTCTTTTACCGCGTTAATGGCCAGGACCCTCTTTTTGGCTGGACCGAAATTGGTAAGGAATAGATTGTCGCCGACCGGTATCGCGGCCGCGTGTTCGATCGTATCCGGCGAGAGCAGGCGGGTCCCTTCTACCACAACGCCGGATATCTTGAATACGGGAAGAGTAATGATCACGGAGATCACGGAAGCGATCAGGATAATAAAGATGAGCCCCCAGATGACATACCAGCTGGAGCGGCGTTTTCTCTTTCCGCTTTTATTTTTCGAACGCACTCTCAAGGATCCTTAATATCAATTCGTCGAATGTTATGCCGGCATGGGCGGCTTCGGCCGGAAGGTCCGAAAGATCGGTCAGGCCGGGAATGGTGTTTACTTCGTGGACAAAGGGAACGTGGTCCTCGCTAACGATCACATCCACCCGGGATAAACCCCGGCATCCCAGGGCTCGGTGGGCGAGCAGCGCGGTAGCCTGCACTTTTTCATAAAGCGGCTTGGACAGCCGGGCGGGAAGGATAAAATCCGTCGCCCCTTTGGTGTATTTTGATTTAAAATCATAAAATTCCGACTTTGGCTTAAGCTCAAGTACGGGCAGCGGCTCTTCCCCGAGTATCCCGACCGTTACTTCTTTTCCTTTTATAAACTCCTCCACGAACACGTCTTCAAATTCGTCGACCGCGGCCTTGAGGATGCCTTCAAGATTATCGCTCTCTTTGACGATGGTCACGCCAACGCTCGATCCTTCCGAAACCGGCTTTAAGACCAGCGGATAAGGGAAGACCCGGCTGATCCGGTCCGCTTCCTTATTAATGTCGATCTCCCGGTTTATTTCCGAGAAATTGGGGGTCGGTATCCCCCGCGCCTGAAAGATCTTTTTTGCCGCTACCTTGTTCATGGCCAGGGCCGAGGCCAGCACGCCCGATCCGGTATATGGAAGGCCGGCTATTTCCAGCAATCCCTGCACACAGCCGTCTTCGCCAAAACGCCCATGCAGGGCGATAAAGACCGCCTGTATCTTGCTTTTCTTGAGTTTGCCGAGCAGGTCGCCGTCAAGGTCCATCTGCTCTACGTGCTTGAAACCCATACGCGCAAGCGAAGCTAAAACATTCTTCCCAGAGCGGAGTGAAACCTCCCGCTCGCTGGACCGGCCGCCCATCAAAACGGCGATCTTGAGTTTTTTTAATTTTTCCATATTATTAAACCATTCCCTGTTCGGATTTCGGATTTATGATTTCGGATTTGCCTTCATAATAGGTCGCGGCCGAAGTAGGCGACTCCCAGATGGTCACTTTGCTGACCGGTAATTTTTTCTTCATTCTTTCATAAACGGTGCGGGCGATGTTCTCTGAAGTCGGGTTCTGCTTTTTGAAAACCTCAAGTTCGTTCAGGTTATGATGGTCGAATTCTTTGATGATTTCCCTAAGCTCTGTTTTGATCTGTTTGAAGTCGACCAAAAACCCTTCTTTTTTTAGTTCCTCGCCTATTAAAAATACCTGCACTCTGAAGGTGTGGCCGTGCAGGTTCTCGCAGGGCCCCTGGTAGCCGACCAGCTGGTGCGCCGCCGCAAAAGTATCCTCAACCATCAATTCATACATAATAATATTATATATTATAGCAGGAAAACCCTCACCTATTAACTGTTAATCCAGATCGATTTCTATCCGCCCTCTCCCAGAGGGCGAGGGCAAGTTATTCATTTCCCCTCTCCCTCTGGGAGAGGGGATTAAGGGGTGAGGGTAATATGCTTAACGCCCGAGACCGGCCTGCTCATCAGGCGGCTGGCCGCGTCCGCGAACTGGAGGGGCGAGCCGGTCACGACATACTCGTATTTGGCAAGTGAAGTTTTGGCTTTGACCATTATATTTTTATCCAGGATCCCCTTCGCGTCGCGGACGACCTCGTACGCCGGATCGATCAGGGTAATCCCCGCTCCCGCCAGGTCGGCGATCATATTCTTTATATGGGGATAATGCGTGCAGCCAAGTATGATCGTATCCACCCCGGCCTTAAGCAGCGGCTTTAAATACTCCTTTGCCACCTTTCTGGTCTCATCCGCTTCAATGAACCCGCCCTCGATCAACGGAACGAACAGCGGACAGGCGATCTGATGCACCTCTGCGGTTGCCCTCATCTCTTTTATGGCTTTCGGGAACGCGCCCGAATTGACTGTGCCCAGCGTCGCCATGACGCCGATCTTCCCGTTAGCGGTCGCCAAGAGCGCCGCTCTGGCGCCGGGCGCGATCATCGCGACCACCGGGATAGTGTATTTGTCTTTCTCCACCGGATAGGCAATGGAAGATGAGGTGCCGCAGGCGATGATCACCATTTTTACCCCTCGACCGACAAAATAATCCATAATCTCGCGGTTGAACTTCAATATTTCTTCTTCCGAGCGGCTGCCGTAAGGCACACGCGCGGTATCCGCCAGGTAGATCACGTCCTCGTTAGGAAGTTGCTTTATAAATTCGGCCATGACGGTTAAGCCTCCCACCCCCGAGTCGAATATGCCGACTGGCGAACTGGGCGACGGTTTGGTCTTTTCCGCCGCGGCCTCATGCTTCATGGAGACGACATCCGCCCCCACCCTTTTTACCGATATCGCCTCACCGTCCATTGAAATAATCCTCTATCCCCATAGATATATCCCGGGCGACCTCTTTCTGGAAGCTCTTTGATTTGATCAGCAGTCCGTCCTGAAAGTGGGTCATGTAGATCGGCTCCACGATGATCGCCGGCATCTGGCTGTGGTGTATGGTATACAGCATGGACTTCATTATCCCCCGGTCCTGGCGGCGGATCCCCCTTAACAGCCGGTTGTGGATCGCTTCCGCGAGCTTATAGCTCTGCGCGGTAAAATAATGCGTTTCGGTCCCGCTGATCTTTGGATTGTCGATCGCGTTATAGTGAACGCCGATATAGGCGTCCGCTCTTACCCGGTTGGTAAAATCGGCGATCTCGCTCAATTTATTCTTAATGTCGGACTTTCTGGTCATGTAGATCCTGGCTCCCATCGTCCTTAAATAATCGCGGAGATAAAAAGAGGTCTTCAGTGTTATCTCTTTTTCTTGAACCCCACCCAGCCCGGTCGCCCCCGGATCGGAGCCTCCGTGGCCCGGATCGATCACGATGATCGTTCCTTTTAACGGATGCCGGCTATGCGTAACGGACAGGACCGGTTTTTTTTCTTCCGCCTTTGCCGCTTCCTTTATTTTGGGAGCGGTCTTTGGTTTCTCCTCCACTGGCGGTTTTAGCTTCGGCGCACCCGCCTTTATTTCCGGCTTGGTATTTTTCTGATCATCATTTTTTGCCGCCGGTTTTTCTCCCGTTTCTGGTTTTACCGCGTATTCCGCTTTTCCCTGATCGTTGTTCGATATTTCTACCACGACCTCTCCCTTGCCGATCATGGAAGCGGTTTCATAGTGGATATCGCGCTTCAGGTCGAACACTACGCGCGCGATTGGCGGGTCGGAGGAGAATTGGCCGATCCTGATCGCTCCCACCCGCAAGCTGTTATTGATCTCTATTTTCTGCGGCCGGTCGATCGCGGCGTCCCTAAAATCCAACACCAGTCTTTCGTCGAGCATCCGCGCTTTTGGCACCGTGTACGCGTTGGTCCTAATGATATAGCGGTCGTAGAGCTTATGCTTCTCAAAGTCGACGCCGATTATTTTAAGTCCATCGGCAAATGCTCCGACGCCGGAG
>CAIYXV010000107.1 GCA_903930225.1 uncultured bacterium
CGCGAATTTATTCGCGGGAGTAAGGTGTAATATGGAAAAAGAATCATTCAACCTGGTGGTGTTCTCGGGCGATATGGACAAGGTGCTGGCCGCGTTCATTCTGGCGACCACTGCCGCGTCGATGGGGATGGAAGTTAATATGTTCTTTACTTTCTGGGGGTTAAACGTCCTGCGCAAAAAGAAATTTACTTCCGGCAAGAACCTGCTGCAGAAAATGATGAACTTCATGAACCGGGGCGGGGCGGACCGCCTGCCGCTTTCAAAATTTAATATGCTGGGGGCGGGGCCGCTGATGATGAAGCTCTTAATGAAACAGTCGAAAGTCCCATCGATTATGGAATTGATCAAGATCGCGAAAGAACTGGGCGTTAAGTTCATCGCCTGCACCACCACTTTTAGCTTCATGGGATTCACCAAGGATGATTTTATCCCCGAAGTGGACGATTACGCGGGCGCGGCAACTTACCTGTCGCTTGCCAAAGAAGGAAAGATCAGTTACTTTATCTAGGAGGAGCGCGACATGAAAGCCGATCAGACCCTTGATTGTTTTGGACTGCTTTGCCCAATGCCCATCATCAAGACCGCGGCAAAAATAAAAGAGCTTAAAGTCGGCCAGGTGCTCGAGGTCGTGGCGACCGATGAAGGCATCAAGAGCGACATGCCCGCCTGGTCGAAGGCGACCGGACAGGAATATCTTGGTCTTGAAGAAAAAGACGGCGAATACCGCGTTTATGTGAAAAAAGTTCATTAGCCCTCATCCACAAGCGTATAGTTGAAATGTTATATCTTTCCCCCTTCTCCCAGAGGGAGAAGGACTTTAATCACTCCCTCTACCTCTGGGAGAGGGAGGATTGATACAGTGATCTGTTAGATAAACATGGGTGAGGGCTTAAGCCGTGATCTCGAACTTCTTTTCCAGCCGCAGGGGATGATAGGAAAGCTTTGACTGTCTCAATCCGGGAATGCCCAGGTCCTGCTCCAGATTGATCAACTCATATCTGCGGTAGAATACGCATGCCTGCTGGAGCAGAGCGGGCGCGATGCCGGGAATGTCGGGCTCGGCGTAAGCAAAATGCAGGTCTATCATATTGGGATTGAGCGCGCTGCCGATAAAGAACCCGGCCAGCTGACCGCCGGCGAACACGCTTCCGCCCGTCAGCTTTAAGCTGTCGAAATTATCAAAAGCCGATTCGAGCGCCGCCTTCTGCGCCGTGTACGCCATCCGGGGAAAAAACCTCGATTCTTCCCTGATCTTGAACCAGCGGTCGAACAGTGTAAGCGCCCGCGGCCGGATCAAGGGTGAAAGCTTTTCGAAATGATGATCGGGGCAGGCGCGCACGAACCTTTTTATGTGGTTGCGCTTGCCGTCGTATTTTTTCCCTTTCAATTCGGCCAGCTCCGCGGTATGGTAAATATAATCGAACTGGCCGCGCAGACAGGCGCTGCGGTATTTACCTTTTGGCAGCTGCTCCACCAATTCAAGCGAGATGCGGGACAGCCGGTTGGCATGGCTTAAACAACGATCGATCGTTTCGATGATGTTTTTCCCTCCCAGCGGTTCCAGAAAGTAGGCCGGCTCGTTTAAGGGATTGATCAGGACGCAGAGGTTGCCGTTGATCATGGTTAATTGCGAATTATCAAATTCTTGCCATAAGACAAAATTGATCAGATTGAGCTCGCAGATGCTGCGCGGCGCCAGGGCAAGGTGCTTGCCGACCGTTCCCCAATCTTCAGGAGAAAGCGCTTTAAAATTCGGATATTCAGGTATCATGCTTTTTCACCATGGTGACGCAGCGTTCGGGAAAACAGTCATCGCATTCGTAAGCGTCTTTTGCCGGCAGGAAACCGGGAGTAGGGAGGGGGGTAAAGCCGAATTTGCGGAAAAAATCGGGGATCACGGTATAAATATACATGTCGTTCTTTGCCGACTTTAGCGCGAACTGCATCAGAGCGGCGCCGATGCCTTGTCCCCTAAAATCATTCTCCACGCCCAGTGAGGTCAGGAAGGTGAAATTGTCATGCTCTTCAAGCCGGACCGTGCCCGCGATCCGGCCGTCAACCTCGGCGACAAAGAAGCGGTCGAAGGTCTCTTTTTTATAACGGTGGTCGGACTCATCCAGTACCTTGATGACGGATGGAAGGTCGCGTTCTTCAGCCGGGCGGATAATTAGCATACCGGATTTTAGCATTCCAGAAAGCGCTTGACAACGATTAATATAGGACTAAAATAGTCCTATTATGATAAGCCGAAAGACCGATTACGCTTTGCGCGCGCTTTATCGCCTGGCCGGTGGTGAAAAGGGCGAATGGTTTGCAACCGATAAACTGGGCCGCGAGCTTGGAATCTCTATCGTTCTGCTCGCCAAGATCTTCCAGCTATTGTCGCGCCGCCGGATCGTTGAGACCGCGCGCGGCCGCGGGGGCGGGGTAAGGCTGATCGACCGGAAGGCATCGCTGGGCGCGGTGATCCGGATAATGGAGCCTAAGTTCTCTCTTAATAAATGTCTGACCGGCAATTTTCACTGTTTCCTGGAGCGCAAATGCCCGATGCATAAGATATTAAAACAGCTGGACCGTGAGCTTATGAAAAAACTTGGAGGGATAACCATATTATCGCTGATCAAGAAGGAGGTGAAAAAATGACGATCGAAGAACTGGATGCTTATCTTGAAACGAGGCCGAACATTATGTGGGCCAATGATGAAGCAGGGAATTTTTATTTCAGGCACGAGCATTACGACTCGGAGAACCAAAAAGTAAAGGTTGAGCCGAAGGCGCTTAACGAGCTCACGCCCGAAAAGCTGGACCGGATTCTGACCGGGGGCAGGAACATTGAGCACATTACGCGCGTGACCGGATATTTTTCCCGCGTACAGGGATGGAACAAAGGAAAGAAGGGGGAGCTTGCGGACCGGTACCGGGGAGCGGTATGAAGATCGGCCGGCGGGGACAGGGAACGGTATTTTTTATCAGACCAGCTTGAAGTGCGGAAGCAGTACGGTAAATACCGTTCCTCTCCCCGGTTCGCTTGCGACTTTTACTTCCCCGTGATGTTCGTCCACATATTTCTTGATGATGGCCAGCCCCAGGCCGGTGCCCGATTCCTTGGTGGTATAGAACGGTTCAAATATCTTCTGGAGCTTGTCTTTCGGTATGCCCGGTCCGCTGTCGGCGATATTGATCTCAGTTACGTCATCTGTGTCGCGGGTTGAAATGGTGACAATCCCGCCTTTTTCCCCGATCGCCTGAATGGCATTATTGATTAAATTCATGAACACCTGGATCAGGCGGTTCTGGTCGCCGTTGACCTTGATCGCGTGATTGAATTCTTCCTTAAGCTCAATGTGGTTCTTCTTAAGTTCGTATGAGAGCAGGGCGAGGACTTTTTTTATCACTTCTTTTATTTCGACCGGCTCCAGCGACAGTTCCTTGTTCCTCGAAAATCCCAATATCCCCTCGACGATGATCCTCATCCGTTCCGCCTCGGCGGGGAGTAGGGTGAGGGCGCTTTGCCGGAATTCGGGGTCGTTCCATTTGCTAACCAAAATCTGCGAGGCGGTGATGATATAGGTGAGCGGGTTCTTGAGCTCGTGGGCGATGCCGGCGGTGATAGTGCCGAGCGAAGCGAGCTTTTCGGATTGCAGGACCATGTTCTGGTTCTTCTTTAATTCTTCGAGTATGAACGCGTACTCAATGCTGATGGCCGCCTGGTTGGCCAGGGTCTTTAAAAAGTCGATATCCTGAGCGGAGAAAGATTCATCGGAGAGCTTTTTGCCCAAGTTTATAGTTGAAAGCAGGGTTGGTTTATTGAAGTATTCGCTTTCAGAGATGCACGGGATTATTAGTGTTGACTTTAAAAGTTCCATGTCACGGCGAATGCCATCTAGTTTTTCTCTTTCGGAAGGAGATAAATTTTCATTTGACTTTAAATTGGTTACAATATCATCGTAATTTAATTCGGTTTTTGTCCTTGTCAATTCCCTGATTATTGCTGCATCTTCGGGTATCGAGAGGCCGACCAGGGTCGATGCTTTGCCATTTCCAGCGCGTATTTTATAGCTTTTTGCTTCACGATTAAGAACCATGAATGATGCGCCGGCCAACTTCATTGATTTCCAAAGGAGATAAGGGGTGACTTTTGAAAATCGCGTCAGGTCAGTCATTGGGCGCGATAAGGATTTGCTGTATTTATTAATAATATTTTGATAGTCATAACGGGTACGGAAGAAAGTCCTATCCACAAGCTGTTGGGTGGCATCACGGAGAGGTTGAAGGGCTATCGCTAGTATAAATGCGGTTATTAATCCAATGATCAATGAATTATTGCCGGATATGTTTATTGCAAAATAATTGCTGGTAACGACTATTACCAAAAATACACCAGTAATTAAAGCAGTAAGGATCGAATATACGGCAGTCCGCTTTATTACCAGCTCAATATCCATTAGGCGATGATAGAGGATGGCATAGGTCATGATAAGCCCGTATACAATATTTAAATAATTATCCAATGGAGGAATTTGAATATTAAAAACCAGCATAAAATAGGAGATAGCGGCGATCACAATGACCGCGATCGCAAGCAGGAGATATTTTGCTTGTGCTCTCTTATGGCCCGAGCTTATTCTATAAACTTGAAAGGTATTAATGAAGCTGAACCATCCGCAAACGGTTAATAGTAAGATGAAAAGAAAATATAAAGGTCCGGGAACAGATAAATATCGAACATTATAACGATATGCGATGCCTGAAGAAAAATAGGGGGAAAAGATCGAAGCTGCCAGGAATAACGAAGACAAATATGCCCCGATAATGATCTTCTGGTCCTTTTTCCCGATTATTGTATAAATAGTATGTATAAATAAAGCGGGGCTTAACACCGCAAAAACATTGGCAAACTTATCAATGATAAAGATCAGGTTCTTATCTAAGATATAGCTCTCTAAAAAACATCCGAATATCCACAAGCCGATCACACTGCATGAATAAAAGAATATCCTATTGATCGAATTCTTTGGGTTATGATATAAAACAAAAAGCCCTAAGATCGCAATTATCAGAGAAGCGGATAATGATGCTATTGCATAGATATTCATTTAATTGCCGCCTTAATATTCTCTTTGATGGTTTTAATGTCATTTTTTGTTATCGAACGACCAAAACTTTTAAATCCGGATATTTTAAAACCATGTTTTGCGCCAAGTGTTAAAATTTCTTTGACCTTTTTAAGGTCGATCCCCGGTCCAAGGGTATAATTTTCATATCTATCTTCCAAGGTGAGTATCATGGTTTCGCTAAGACAGGCATAGGCGGTCCCTTTGGGAAGACCTATGTCAAAGTTGATCTCCATTTTTCCCGGAGGAGAAATCAATCCGCCGTCAAGTATTAATATATCTTTCCTCTTTTCTTTTTTTTCTTGAACATTTTTAGGGACAGAAACATCGCAAATGATCGCGCCGGTTTTTAACAGATCCGGATCTATGATCGCATAAGGTGTGCTGGTGGCGGCGATAATAATATCGGAGGTTGAAACGGCGGTATTAATATCTGTTGTGGATTTTATGTTAGCTTTTGAGTTGTTTTTGAGAAGGCCGGCAAATGTTTCAAGTCTTTTTTTGTTCCTTGCGACCAGATTTAATGATGCTACTTTTTCCGATAAGATCAAAGAACACGCACTGCCGATCGATCCGGTGGCGCCGATGACTGTGGCAGTGGCATTCTCGATCGGCACATCCAGGATCGTTGCGGCTTCTAATGTGGCTTCAATAGTTGTCGCGGCGGTATATGTGTTCCCTGTAGTTACGGCAATGTTAAGGTTTTTTGCGACGATCTCTCCCTGATTGCCGATAATGGAGGTTAGCC
>CAIYXV010000108.1 GCA_903930225.1 uncultured bacterium
TTGGTCTTTATTATATAGCTCGCCGCGTCTTTCCAATTCGATGTAGTGTTCGGAATGCTTTTAACCTCGGCCATGTTCTCTCCTTTTGATCTAGATGCCTTTTATAGTATCGATAATGAACCGGAGGGTAAGGATTCTTTTTTCTTCCTTCCCTTCTTCGTTCATAAAATCCTGTGCATTTTGAATATATTTTCGCAATTCCGCCTGCACCTCTCTGTACTGCGGAACATTGAGCCTTCCGTCAAGATAGGCCGCGGCGGTTTCTTCCTTTATTTTCCCGGTGTACGCCGCCAGCGTAAGAACCGCCACCACATCGGGGGTTTGGCTGGTCTTGTTCGCCGCTCTTAATTTTTTCGCGGTTTTTTTCGTTCCCGAGGTCACTTGTTTCGTCACCAGTCTCTCAAATTTTTCCAGATATCCCTTATTATCCGCGCTCCTGATCGCAAGCATCAGGGCATAGCCCGGTTTGGCGGTGACCCGGTCTCCGCGCAGGGCAAGCGTAATCCCGTTAAAAAGAGAATCTTTATCGCCTTCGGACATGCCCTGCCGGAACATTTCCCTGATTATTCCCATTTCCAGTTCATATCTGCCGATATTGCTCAGCCCGACCTCATCGATCAGGCGGTCATAGAAACCGAAATCATCCTTTTGTCTCACCTGTTTTACGTCAAACGGCACCAGCGGTCTGCCTGTTTGCGGATTGATCACTGCTTTTAAAAGATCGGGCCCCGGTCCGGTTGAGTATTCGACACTGAAGATCGTCCCGGTCGCCGACGCGGCATTGTCCACCCCGTTCATGACCGTCTTCGCGTCCGCGCGCATATTCTCGCTCTTCTCTATATCTGCCCTTTTAATTTCAGCCATTACCGATCTGAGATTAAGGCCGAGGACTTTGGTCTGCCGATTATACTTCCCGGCGGCGCTGTATTTGGGGGAGACCGCTATCCAATCGATCCCCACCAGGTTGGAAGAGAGGTCGGGGATGCCCGAAGCGATCCTTTTTAAAGAGCTGAAGCCGTCCGGCGCCTGGGCAAAAAAATCCTTTATCATTGTGGCCTGCAATTTCGGTATCTTTGTGTCGATCGCGAGCGTGCACAATCTCATGGCCACCCCGGCCTTGATCACGATCTGCGAACTTTGGACGAATTCCGCGCTTCTGATCCAGCCGGTCCTTAAATAAAATAGGCCCGTTTTCTCTGTCTGGTTTATCATTTTCCCCTCCTGAAAGCCTGGTCGGGCTAAGATTACGTCTTTGCCCTTCCCAAAGTCTATCGGGGAACAATATTTAAAATTTCACTTGTTTTTTAAATTATGGTATAATACCCGGTGAAAAGGAGGGGATATGATGATTAAGAAAATGACTACCGCGTTGGTTGTTCTTTTCTTTGCTGCGAACTTTGCCATGGCGCAAGCGGCGACTTCTTCTGCGACCTCATCGATGGGATTTATCGATGTGCAGAAGATCTTTAAAGGATATAAAGCAACCGCTACCGCCCAACAGCAGCTTAGTAAGGACGAGGAAAGTTTCAAAAAAGATTTTGAGGACAGCCAGAAAAAGCTCGAAGATGCGCAGAAGGCCGGGAAGACCAAGGAAGATATAGAGAAAATGCGCACCTCCCTCGAGGAGAAGCTCTCGCCCAAGCGGGATGCCCTGCTCAAGATGAACGAAAAGCTGACCGTCAGCCTGCAGAAAGACATTGTCACGGCAGTTTCCAAGGTCGCGCAGAAGCTTGGCCTTGAGACCGTGGTTGACAAGCAGGTTGTTATTTATGGCGGCATGGACGTAACCGATATGGTTCTGTCCGAGCTTAACAAATAACTTGTGCTCTTATTGGAGATCGCTTCTCTCGTAAACGGCAAACTGATCGGCGACGGTTCGGTTGAAATAACTTCCGTCTCCACGATCGAGGGGGCCAAAATTGGAGATCTGGTCTTCGTCCTTGAGGATAAATTTTTAGCGGATGCCCTTAAATCAGGGGCATCCGCTTTTATTTTGCCCGAAAGCTCATCCGCCCACGGCCGCTCCGCGGTCCTGGTCAAAAATCCCCGCCTGGCGCTGTCTAAAATATTAAAACAATTCCAGCCAGCGGCGGAAATTCCTCCGGGCATCCATAGATCGGCCGAGGTCCATCCATCGGCCCGGATCGGAAAAAATGTTTCGATCGGCCCGTTTGTTTATATCGGACCCGAGGCCGAGATCGGCGACGGCACGATCATCTATCCGAGCGTTACCCTCTACCGGAAGGTTAAGATCGGACAGCGATGCGTGATCCATTCGGGCGCGAGGATCGGCGTGGACGGATATGGATTTGTTCCGACCGGGGAGGGGCTTCTTAAGATCCCCCAGATCGGCGGGGTGGTCATCGGCGATGATGTCGAGATCTTCGCCAACGTCTGCGTCGCCCGCGGAACGCTTGGAGATACTAAGATCGGATCCGGCACCAAGATCGACAATCTTACCCATGTCGCGCACAACTGCAAGTTCGGGAAAAACTGCGCCATCACCGGCCTGGTCGGGTTCGCCGGCTCCGTGACCTTTGAGGATAACGTGGCAGTGGGCGGGCAGGCGGGATTTGCCGGGCACCTCACAGTAGGCAAAAACACTACGGTAATGGCGAAAGCGGGGGTGACCAAAGACATCCCCCCCAATTCGGTCGTTTCCGGATTCCCGGCACTGGACCATAAAAAAGATTTTGAGATCCAGGCGGCGCTGCGGCGGCTCCCCGAAACCATGAAGAAAATAAAACAAAAATGAGGATCGCGTTCTTCTGCGACTCCTATAAGCCCTATCTTTCGGGGGTGACCAACTCGGTCGAGCTTTTAGCGACCGAACTTCGGAACCTTGGCAACCGTGTCTATATATTCGCGCCTCGCTATCCGAAGCATGTCGATACCGATCCGGATATAATCAGGTTCCCCTCCCTGCCCACCGGATATCCCGGTTTCCGTCTCGCTCTTCCTTATGTGAACCGCGTGCCGGAAGTGGACATGATCCATTCGCATTCCCCTTTTCAGGCCGGTCTTCTGGCCAGATACCTGGCGAACAAGCGGCGGCTCCCTTTCATTTATACTTTTCATACCCTGTTCACGCGCTACATCCATTACGCCCGGTTTTTCCCCGAACCCTTGTCCAAGCTTTCGCTGATCGGCTATGCCCAGAGGTTTTGCCGGAGATGCGATCTGATCATCGCCCCTTCGGAAATGTCGAGAAGGGTCCTGCGAGCCTGGAAGATACAGGCTCCTACCGAGGTCGTTCCGACCGGCGTCGATCTGGCCCGGATCAACGAGATCCCGAAGGACGCGCGCGAACGGATCAGGAAAAAGCTCAATATTCCCGGGGACGCGTTCGTGCTTCTCTACGTGGGCCGTCTGGCGAAAGAAAAGAATATTTCTTTCCTCATCAAGGCTTTCCGCGCACTTAAAGAAAAGAAGGCCTACCTTGTCCTGGTGGGAAGCGGGCCTTTGGAATCTGAGCTTAAAAGAGCCCTACCCGATAATGTCATTCTCGCCGGGGAAGCCGGTTATCCGGAAGTCCTTTCTTATTATCTGATCGGGGATCTTTTTGTTTTCGCTTCCCTTACCGAGACCCAGGGGCTGGTGCTGGCGGAGGCTAAAGCGGCCGGACTTCCGACCGTCGCCGTCTTTGCGGGCGGCCTGGTGGACACTGTTCGTTCTGGGATCGACGGGTATATCACACCCCGAAACATTCTAGATTTCAACTCCCATATCCGGCGGCTTATGGCCGACGATGCGTTAAGGGGGAAAATGAAAAAAGCGGCCAAAGACGACGCGCGGGCCAGATTTTCTTCGACCGCGATCGCGCTGGCGATGGAGGGGCTTTATCGTCGTATGTTCGGCCGGGTTCATTGAGATTTATCAATGCCCGTGATATTATATTGACCAATAAGGGGAACTATTCAGGTCACACCCCACACTAAAGTGTGGGGAATACTGGCAACCCGAATAATTCCCCATACTTCAGTATGGGGATTGCAAGTAAACCTGAATAGTTGACCAATAAGGGAGGAAAATAATGAAAAGATCTCTTCCTTTGATCGTTCTTATATTCTTGTCATTTTTCTCTGCCGCCAACGCTTACTTTCCGTTCACTTCGTTAACCGGGGCTTCGGGGCTGACCCGCATTCCGGATGCCAATGTTCTGCCTTATAAAAATTGGAACTTAGCGACCGATTACGGAGCCCTTTACACCAATAACGGCAACCAGCAGCAGCCCGCTTTCTATTATAAAGCGAACCTCGGCAGCTTTCGCAACTTTGAAATGGGACTGGTCGGCGGGCTTGATTCGGCCGGACAGCAGCTGCGCGACGGCGTTTATGTGAACATGAAATACGCTCCTTCGATCGGCGACGGCTCCGATCCTCTCCTGCTCGCGATCGGGGTCGAAAACCTTGCCAGCAAGACGCAGACCGGGGTTTACATGGTCGCGACCAAGCCGTTCGTTCAAGGCCCCAGTCTTTCTTTCGGTTTTCTGGCCGATTTCCCGGGCAACAAGTTCCGTCCGCTGGGAATGGCCGGGCTCGATATCCCGGTCGGGACCATGTCCTTTCTGGTCGATCTATTTGCCGGCGAAAGCCTGGTCCAGCTCAATGGGGGCTTGCGGTATCGCCTTATCCCAACCTTCGCGCTGGAGGCCCGGGCGATAAACATTCTCGGCGACAATCAGACGCCCGCGCAGAATTTGAAAGACCCGAAACAATTTCTGATCGGCTTCAGCTGGATCAATCCATTCTAATGTCTGATGATCTGGTTCGCCCGGAGATCAAAGGGATCAAGGAGTATGTCCCGGGCAAAACCCCGGTCAAGCCGGGCGTAATAAAGCTCGCTTCGAACGAAAATCCTTTCGGCCCGTCTCCCAAGGCGATCGAATCCATTGCCAGGGAATCCCTGAAGCTGCAGATCTACCCGGACCAGCTATCCTCCCTCTTACGCGATGCGCTTTCCAAAATATTAGATCTACCCGCTGATAACTTTATTTGCGGGAACGGGTCGGACGATATAATGCAAATTATCGGCGCCACTTACCTTAACCCGGGGGATGAAGTTATCATCTCTAAAAATACTTTTTCCCTATATGAGCTGATCGCTCGGATCTTCGGCGGGAAACTCGTTTTCGTCGATCTTAGGGACTTTGCGCTTGACCTTCCCGGGATCGCCGCCGCTATAACCACAAAAACCAAGATCATTTTCCTGACCAACCCCAACAATCCGACCGGATCGATCTTTACTTCTGACCAGCTTGAAGCTTTTATGAAAAAGGTGCCGGACGGCGTCCTGGTCGTGGTCGACGAAGCTTACGGTGAGTTTGTTGAGGATAAATATTATCCCGTATCCTTAAAATACGTTAGGGAAGAAAGGGATATTATTGTCCTTCGTACTTTCTCAAAATATTACGGTCTGGCTGGATTGCGCGTGGGCTATGGGATCGCGCGCAAGGAGCTGATCGCTCCCATGCTGCTCTCCAAAATGCCGTTCAACGTCAGCCGCCTGGGGCAGGCGGGCGCGGTGGCGGCGCTGGAGGATAAAGCTTTCCTTGAAAAAACGCTAAAGAACAATTCAGAGGGGAGAAAATATCTCTATTCCGAATTTGACAAGCTGGGGTTGGATTATAAAAAGACAGAGTCGAATTTCATCTTCATCAATCTGAAAAAATCGGCAGATGAATTTTTCCTGAAGATGATGGCCGATGGCGTTATCCTTCGGCCGCTTACTTCTTTTGGTTTTCCGGAAGCGGTCCGGATCTCGATCGGCACGCCGGAGCAGAACAAAAAGCTGGTCGAGGCGCTGAAGAAAGTCCTAAAGTAATGCTTAAAAGGACCCCGCTTTACGAAGAGCACGTTTCGCTTGGGGCCAAGATCGTTCCCTTCGCGGGATGGGAAATGCCCCTTTATTACAAAAACATCATCTCCGAACACGAGGCGGTCCGGGCCCGTTCCGGGATCTTTGACATCGGGCACATGGGCGTGATCGATGTTTCAGGAAAAGACGCGCTGCCTTTTATCCAGTATGTCGCCACCAACGACGCCTCGAAACTAAATGAATCCGAATGCCAGTATTCTATCCTATGCAACGAAGCGGGTGGCGTGATCGACGATATCCTGGTATATCGGCTGAAAGATTTTTATCGCCTGGTCGTTAACGCGTCTAATACGGATGCCGTCCTAACGCATCTTGATCAACCATCGAAAAGTTACGCCGATTGCCGCGTTATTCTCAGGACCGATCTTTCGATGCTTTCGATCCAGGGGCCGGAAGCAAAAGGATCTTTCCTTTCCCTTTCCGGATTAAAAAGGAACTACTGCTCGGATTGGCAGGGAATACTGGTCTCGCGCACCGGGTATACCGGGGAAGACGGGTTTGAGCTTTTCTCGCCGAAAGACAAAGCGGTTGGACTCTGGCGGGAATTTATAAGCAAAAAAATGACGCCCTGCGGGCTGGGGGCGCGCGACACGCTGCGGATAGAGGCCGGGCTTCCGCTTTACGGACACGAATACAATCAGAACATCAGCCCGCTGGAGGCGGGGTATGCTTGGGCGGTGAAATTTGAAAAGGAGCCTTTTATCGGGAAAGCCGCGTTGTTGAAGATAAAGGAAAACGGCGTTCCGCGAAAACTGGTCGGCCTTAAGCTGGACGGCAAAAACATCGCGCGCGAAGGGTTCCCGGTCGTTTCCGGCGGAAAAAAGATCGGGGCGGTCACTTCCGGCTCCTTTTCCCCCACCCTGAAGATCCCGGTCGCCCTCGCCTACCTTGAGGCGAAATTCGCGGCCCCGGGGGGGAAAGTATTCGTTGAGATCCGCGGGATGCCGCATTCCGCAGTTGTCACCTCAAAGAAATTGATATAAAATAGTCATTCCTGGAGGGCTTATATGAACCTGGACTTGAAAAAAATATATTATTATATAATCGCGCTGGTTTCAGCTTTTATCTTGCTCTGGGGGGTTATTGATTTCGCGTCCGCGTCTGTCAGTTTCATTACCGGGAAACACGCTTCCCTTCCGCCGGTCCCGGATAAATCCTATGAGCCCGCGCTGGATCAATATTATCAGCAAAGGGCCGCCGAAGACCGTCTGTTCGACAGCCTATCAAGAATTATTGTCTCCGGAATGATCTTCGCCTATGCCCGTTACACGATAAATAAACTGGAAAGGAGCTGAACATGAATTATCCCGAAGGCCTCTTTTACTCCAAAGAGCACGAATGGGCCAAAAAGGACGGGGAGCTTGCCGTGATCGGGATCTCCTGGCACGCGCAAGATTCTCTCGGCGATGTAGTTTACATTGAACTGCCTGCGGTTGGAACAGAACTTAAACCCATGCAGGAGTTCGGCGTGGTGGAATCAGTAAAGACCGTGTCCACGCTTTATTGCCCGATTTCCGGCAAGGTCATCGAGGTCAATCAGGAGCTGGCAAAGCATCCCGAGGCCGTCAACGAAGATCCCTATGGCAAGGGCTGGATGATAAAGGTAAAGATGTCCCGCCCGGATGACCTGAAAGATCTTATGAACGCCAAGGACTATCAGGCCTCGTTAAAAGCATGACCGAGGATCTTTTCCACGATATCCCGAACGCGGTCCGGCTGAAGGATCTGCTCGATCTGCCTCGGCCGTTGTCTGAACCGGAGCTCCTCGATGAGCTAAAAAAAATCAGCGAAAGGGATTCGGCCCGATCCCGTTTCCTCGGCGCCGGCTGCTATAATCATTTTATCCCTTCCGCCGTAAAGCATCTCGTCAGCCGGAGCGAATTTTATACCGCTTATACCCCCTACCAGGCGGAGGCGAGCCAGGGAACGCTGCAGGTCATTTACGAATATCAATCCCTGATCTGCGCTCTGACCGGCATGGACACAGCGAATGCGAGCATGTACGACGGTGCGACCGCGATGGCGGAGGCAGCGTTTTTAGCCTGCCGCGCCACTGGGAGGAAAAAGGTCGCCGTTTCGTCTGCCGTTCATCCGGAATACCGAAAAGTTCTGCAAACCTACGCAAAAAGTTCAGACATAGAGATCACCGAACTCGCTTATGACAATAAAACCGGGCTTACGCCGGTCAGCGCGGGAAAGCTCTCCGGCACTGCTTGTTATATTCTTCAGCAGCCCAATTTTTTCGGGTGCATCGAACAGGTAAAAGGATTATCCGATCTTATTCATAAAGTAGGGGCTTTCTTTATTGTCTCATCCGACCCGATCTCTCTGGGTCTGCTCACGCCTCCCGGTGAATATGGGGCGGATGTCGTGACCGGCGAAGGGCAGTCTCTTGGGAACCCGCAGAATTTCGGCGGACCCGGGCTTGGGATCTTCGCGGTTAAAAAAGCTCTGCTTCGCCAGATCCCCGGCCGGCTGGTCGGCAAGACCGTCGACCTCGACGGGAAGACCGGTTATACATTAACCCTGCAGGCCAGAGAACAGCATATAAGGAGAGATCGCGCCGCCAGCAATATTTGCACCAACGAGGCCCTCTGCGCGCTGTCAGCCTGCGTTTATCTTTCGCTAATGGGGAAGCAGGGGCTGCGGAGGGTGGCGGAGATCTGTCTCGCGCGATCTGCGGCTCTTAAGAAAAAATTCGGCTCTCCCTTTTCCGCGCCGACTTTTAAGGAATTTGTTTCCCTAACCCGCGATGGTTTGCCGCTTGGTGGTTTTTATCCCGAGCTAAAGGAATCTTCCCTGGTGTGCGCGACGGAGTTGACCGAGGTTAAAGCTTAACGTCTTCTCTTGATAGCGGGCGGTCGATCACGAACCCCTCTCCCCCCAGGACCACACTTTCTTTTTTCCCGACCATTATTTTTACTTTTTGAATTCCCGGAATGCTCGTGAAGGTGTAAACGATCTGTGCCACCAACCCCTGAACCCTGGCGCTTCCTCCTCCGTAATTCTCAAGCTCGTCGCTAAAGGTTATAACCGCTTCGGCTTCCGACCTTCCAACGCTTATGATCTTGGTCCCCGCGGGGATCTCCGTAAATATGCCGTCGTCCCGCTCGGCTTTTCCCGGTCCGGCCATCAGTTCTTCCGCCGCGTATGCCAGTTCGCTTACGTTCGGCGGCAGCGGTCTTTTAACCTCTATCAGCTTTTCTCCCTTTATAAAATAGATCCCGACCGTCGGCGGCTCGTTTGATTTAATAAAGAAATAAGCGGCGGCGGCGATCAGAATGACAATAACCGACACCCACAGGAGCGGGGTTTTTCTTTTGCCCTTTTTCATTAACTGCGGTTCGCTATTTCTTGGTGCTTATTTTAAGCAGCTGATAGATCGGGCAATAGCCGCTCAATCCGGTCACGATTAAAATAAGTCCGAGGATCGCCAGGCCCCAGATCCAGGCGGGCTGCATGGCGCGGTATAGCGCGAGCCAGACCAACCCAACTCCGAGGATTGTTCTGATTATTCTGTCCCATAAACCCATATTATTTAGCATTTGCTTCCCTCCCAAGAATCATTCTACTCCCGGTTTTTCGCTTGTCAACTCCTCAGACTTAGAAACTACCGGCTCCATATCAACGATATAATCGCCTTCGTCGACCCGCTGGATGCGTACGCCTTTCGCGTACCTTCCCTGGGTTGAGATCCCGTCGGCATTTTGCCTGCTCATCGTCCCTTTGGCGGTCACGAACAGCAGTTCGTCGCCTTTTTCGACGATCTTCATCTGCGCTACCTTATCTTTATCGCGCAGCTTGATCGCGATGTGACCCTTTCCTCCCCTGCTCTGCGCGCCGAACTCATCGATCTTCATTTTCTTCCCGAACCCGCCGTCCGAGATCACCAGAAGATCTCCTTTGGGTTTAATTATATCCATTGAAATGACCTTGTCCCCCTTGCCCAGTCTTATTCCCCTGACCCCGGAGGCCGCCCGGCCCATCGGGCGAACATCTTTTTCGTTGAACCTGATCATAAGACCGCTCTGCGCGCCCAGGATCACTTCCTGTTTGCCTTCCGTTTCGCGCACCCATCCAAGCTCGTCGTTTTCTTTCAGTTTGATGGCGATTATCCCGGAGCGTCTTATATTCTGGAAGTCCTGGACCGGGACCTTTTTGACCAGTCCATTCTTTGTCGCCATCATAAGGAAAGATTTTTCCTCAAATGTATCGATCTTTACCGCCGCCGTGACCAGCTCTCCCTCCCCTACCTGCAGGAAGTTAGCAATGCTCGATCCTTTGGCCGCGCGGCTCGTTTCCGGAAGTTCAAAGACCTTGACCTTATATACCTTCCCCTTGTTGGTGAAGAAGATAATATAGCTGTGGGTTGATGAAACGAATATTTTGTCTATTTGGTCCTCTTCCCTGGTAGCCATTCCGCTTACGCCCCGGCCGCCCCTTGCCTGCGAGCGGAAAGCCGTCACCGGCATTCTCTTTACATATCCGTCACGGGTTATAAGGATGGCCACTTCCATCTCTGGGATCAATTCTTCGATTGATATCTCTTCGGCCGCGCCAACCAGAGAGGTGCGCCGCGCGTCACCGTAATTTTCTCTCAGCTCCGCCAGTTCTCTTTTGATTATTTTAAAGATCTCTTTTTTACTGTTTAATATTTTTTTCAACTCTTCGATCAGCTTCATCAATGCTTTGTGTTCTTCTTCGATCTTTAATCTTTCCAGTTGGGTCAGCTTTTGAAGTTTTAAATCCAAGATCGCCTGCGCCTGGATCTGCGACAGCTTGAATTTGCTCATCAACCCTTCCCGGGCTTCGTCCACGTTCTTGCTTCCGCGGATAAGTTTTATCACCGCGTCCAGATTTGCCAAACAGATCAGCAGCCCTTCAAGTATATGGGCCTGTTCTTCCGCTTTTTTCAGGTCGTATTTTGTGCGCCGTGTCACCACTTCGTCGCGGTGCTTTAGATATGCCTCAATCACGGCTTTGAGAGTCAATGTTCTGGGCGCTCCGTCTACCAGCGCCACCATGTTCACGCCAAATGTCGTCTGCATCGTGGTCTTCTTATACAACTGGTTTAGGACCACGTCAGGAACAACGTCTCTTTTCAATTCTATGTAGATCCGCATGCCGTCGCGGTCAGATTCATCGCGCAGATCTGAGATGCCGACCATTTTTTTATCCTTCACCAGCTCGGCGATGTTCTCGATCAGCTCCGCTTTGTTTACCTGATAAGGGAGTTCCTTAACGATGATCGCCATTTTGTCGCCTTTTACTTCTTCCTCCTCCACCCTGGCGCGCACAGTCAACAGTCCGCGTCCTGTCAGGTAGGCGTCTTTTATTCCCTGCTTCCCGCAGATCAATCCTCCGGTCGGAAAGTCGGGGCCTTTAATTATTTTTATAAGCTCTTCCGGTTCGATCTCCGGATTATCGATCGTTGCGGCTATTCCATCCACTACTTCCGTCAGATTGTGGGGCGGGATGTTGGTTGCCATGCCGACAGCAATACCGGACGATCCGTTTACTAAAAGGTTCGGAAGCCTTGCCGGCAGTACCAGCGGCTCTTCAAGTGATTCATCAAAGTTCGGGCCAAAGTTTACGGTTTCTTTTTCGATATCCCCGAGCATTTCGGTGGCGATCTTATGCAGTCTTACTTCAGTGTAACGCATGGCCGCGGCGGAGTCGCCGTCGACCGAGCCGAAGTTCCCCTGGCCGTCAACCAGCAAATAACGGAGCGAAAAATCCTGCGCCATGCGGACCATTGATTCATAGACCGCCGTATCGCCGTGCGGGTGATATTTACCCAGCACTTCACCGACCACTCTGGCCGATTTCTTATACGCTTTGCCCGGCTGCATGCCGAGCTCGTCCATCGCGAACAGGATCCTTCGGTGGACCGGCTTAAATCCATCGCGCACATCCGGCAGGGCGCGCCCGACGATCACGCTCATCGCGTAATCGATGTAAGACGACTTCATTTCATTTTCGATCGTTGCCGGGATTACCTTTGCCGTGAGGTTTAATTGCTCTCCCTGAAGTTTCTCGTATTTTTTTGCTTTTGCCATTATATGTCCAACCTCTTAACTTCCTTGGCGTGTTTCTCAATAAAATCTCTTCTGGGCTCAACCTCGCTGCCCATTAATATCGTGAATATTTCATCTGCTACTTCCCCGTCTTCTAAGGTGACCTGCAAAACCGTTCTGGAGTCCGGATTCATGGTCGTTTCCCACAATTGATCGGGATTCATCTCCCCCAAGCCTTTATACCGCTGCACCAACACTCCGTCTTTCCCAAACTCTTTTACCACCGCCGCCATCTCATCGTCGCTATAAGCGTATTTTTGCTGTTTTCCTTTTTTTACAAGATAAAGCGGCGGTTGAGCGATATAAATATTGCCGTTATCCACCAGTTCGCGCGCGTAGCGGAAAAAGAAGGTTAAAAGCAGGGTGCGTATATGGCTGCCGTCCACGTCGGCATCGCACATCAGTATGATCTTATGGTACCGCAGTTCTTTTAGCAGTTTTTCGACGGTTAGTTCATTTTCTTTGTCCCCTTCCTTCTCCCCTTCCCCTCCGCCGTTGGTGGTGCCCTTTAATCCGGTCACCACTCCCGGCCCGATCGCGGTTATGATCGTCCGGATTTCGTTGTTGGTCAATATTTTATCCAGCCGCGCTTTTTCCACGTTCAATATTTTTCCTCGTAGCGGCAGGATCGCCTGGAACCTTCTGTCCCTGCCCTGCTTGGCGCTGCCGCCTGCGCTGTCGCCCTCGACGATGAACAGTTCGCATTTTGCGGCGTTGCTTTCGGAACAGTCCGCCAGTTTTCCGGGGAGCATGGCCGTGTCCAGCGCCGATTTCTTTCTTTCCAGCTCCTGCGCTTTTCGGGCAGCCGCGCGCACCCGGTAAGCCAGGACCGACTTTTCGATGATCGCCCGGGCGGGGGCGGGATTTTTATCAAGATACGTCGACAGGCCGTCCACTACGATCGAATCCACGATTCCTTTTACCTCGCCGTTCCCCAGCTTAGTCTTGGTCTGTCCCTCGAATTGCGGGTTCGGAATCCTGGTGTTGAGGACGCAGGTCAGGCCCTCTCGAACGTCTTCCCCCTGAAGCACTTCGTTCTCCTTTAAAATATTGTTCTTGTGGCCATAGTTGTTTATCACCCTGGTAAGCGCGGATTTGAGGCCGACCAGGTGCGTCCCGCCTTCTTTGGTGCGTATGCAGTTCACATAGGAGTAAATATTTTCGTCATAATATTCCTTCACGTGCTGCATGCCCACTTCCACGTAAACATTGTCCTTCTCCGCCGCAAAATCTACCGGCGGCCGATAGAGCGTTTCTTTCCCCTTGTTCAGGTGTTCGATAAACTCGCTCACGCCGCCTTCGAATTCAAACGTTTCCGCTTTTATCTCTTTATTCCGCTCGTCGATCAGGATTATCTTCAGTCCCTTGTTCAGGAACGCCAGCTCCTGGAGGCGGTGCTTTACCGTATCATAATCGAATTCCAGCTCCGTGAATATTTCTTTGTCCGGCTTAAAGGTGATGGTCGTTCCGGTCTTTTCTTTATCTTTCGTGGTCGTGATCTTTTCTTTTTCCGGCTCGCCCCGGTCGAATTTTTGATAATATTCCTTCCCTCCCCGCCAGATCTCCGCCACCATCCATTCCGAAAGCGCGTTGACGCACGAAACGCCGACCCCGTGAAGCCCGCCTGAAACTTTATACACCGAATCCCCGAACTTTCCGCCCGCGTGCAGCGTAGTCAGCACGACCTCGGCCGCCGGCCTTTTTGTTTCCGGATGTATGTCGAATGGAATGCCCCGGCCGTTATCCTCGACCATGACCGAATTATCCTTGTGGATCGTTACGCCAACGGTATCGCAATGTCCCGCCAGCGCTTCGTCCACGCTGTTGTCGACCACTTCATATATTAGATGATGCAGCCCCGACTTCCCGGTCGAGCCGATATACATGGCCGGCCTTTTTCTGACCGCCTCAATCCCTCCCAGGATTTTTATGGAAGACGCATCATACTCTGCTGATCTTTTCTTCGACTCATCCGCCATCTTTTTATCCTCCTGCCTTAAACCGAATATCCCTGATCGCGGGATAGCCCGCTCTTTGATTGATCAGGTCCATAATGTCTTTTTTAAGAAAATTAAGCTCCTGCGCCCAGACCGGGGATTTCGTTTCTACCACTAAGATGCGGTTCGATACCTTCACCGGTTCGGTCTGTTTTGCAATTTCCGCTGAAACGCACTGATTCCAAAGCAGCACAATCCTGCTGTTCTCTATTGCTTTTCCCGCGCGCGGATTATTTAAGATATCCGCCAGAAGCTCGGTCAAGCGGCGACCTCCTGGGTCCTGATCGGCATCACGATGTAGGTAAAATCCTCTCCGTCCTTGGGTTTTATCAGCCCCGGGCTCAGCGGCGCGCCCAGTTCCAGCTGGATCTTTTCCGTTCCGATCACTTTAAGCGCGTCCGTCAACAGTCTTACGTTGAACGCCACGTTGGCTTTTTCTTTCCCTTTGATCTCCACTTCGATCACTTCTTCCACGGAACCAACGTCCGGCGCCTGCGCCAAAAGCAAAAGCTGTCCGGATCTTACTTCTATCTTTATTATGTTCGCGCTTTGCGACGCGATCACGGCCGCCCGTTCCGCCGACTGGAGCAGCGTCTTTGTGTCGATCGTTATCTTTGTGTCTGTTGATTTTGGTATTACCTGTTTATAATCCGGGAACTGCCCCTGTATCAGCCTTGACACTAAATACGCGTCATTATACTTAAATGCTATTTGATCGCTCGACAGGCTTATTTTTACATTCCCGCCCTCGCCCGCCCGCAGTATTTTAAGGATCTCATTCAACGCTTTCGCTGGAATGATCGCGTTCGTGTTAATATCGATCCCCTGCACCTTTTCTCCCCTTTTTGCCAGCCGGTATCCGTCCGTGGCGATCATTCTCAAGTTTGACGTTTCCCCTTCTGCTTTTCCCGCTTCCATTAAAACCCCGTTAAGTACAAATTTCTCTTCCGAGGTTGAAGCCGCGAAAACGGTTTGTTCGATCATTTCCGCGAATTTATCGGCATCAACCGTCAAGGCCTTTGCCTCTTTTACTTTCGGAAGCTGCGGAAATTCATCCGGCGGCAGTCCATGAATATTAAAAACCGACTTTTTATAGCTTAGGTTGATCAGTCCTTTTTCATTCAGTTTAAAACTGATATCGCCTTCCGGAAGTTTTGAAACTATCCCTGAAATCGTTTTTGCCGGTATTAGTATCGATCCCTCTTTTGTCACTTTTGCGGGAATATTTATCTCCATTCCCATTTCCAAATTATTCGCGGATATTTTAACTCCGTTTTTCAATGCCTCGATCAATATGTTCCCGATTATCGGTAGTGTGCTTCTGGTCGATACGATCCGTTCGACGGTCGAAACCCCGGCTTGCAGCGCAGCCCTTTCAAATATAAATTCCATATTTGGTATTCCCCCCTAATATATTATTAATTATAATACATATTAGTAGTAATAGGAAGCGTGGATATGTGGGTAAAAAACTTAATATCCTTTATTAAAGCAAAAAAACCAGCAATTATTATTAACAGCGGCAAAGACTTATTAAAGAATGAACAAAATTATAAACAGCTATTAACAGGTTATCAGAAAATTATTAACATCAAGGTGTGTATTTCTTCAGGCTCTTTAGAATATTCTTTAACGCCTCATTAACCTCTTTGTCTTCCTTGATCGCGTTCTTGATCTTTGCATAGGCGTGAAGAACGGTGGTGTGGTCCCGCCCGCCGAACTCCTCCCCTATTTTTGGCAAAGAACCAGAGGTTAGCTCGCGGGAGAGATACATCGCGACCTGGCGGGCATTGGCGATCTCTTTGGTCCTGATCTTGGCCGACATATCATCGATCCTTACGGTATAGTATTCGGCGACCGCCTTTTTAATGATATCGATGGTAAGCGAGGAGCGGCCTTTCATGGGATTGACCAAGTCCTTTAGCACCTGATCTACCAGTGCGACCGAGATCTCCTTTGAGGACAAGGAAGCAAATGCCACAACACGGATCAGGGCCCCTTCCAATTCCCTTATATTGGAGGTTATTTTTGAAGCAATGAAGTGCAAGACCTCGTCGGGAACGCTAACATCGACCAGGTCGGCCTTCTTCTTTAATATGGCGACACGAGTTTCAAAATCAGGAGGCTGAATATCGGCGGTCAGACCCCATTCAAAACGGGAACGCAGCCGTTCTTCAAGCGTTGGGATCTCTTTGGGCGGACGGTCGGAACTGACAATAATCTGTTTTCCGGCCTCATGCAGTGCATTGAAAGTATGAAAGAATTCTTCCTGCGTCCGCTCCTTCCCTGCCAAAAATTGCACGTCATCGACCATGAGCAGATCGATCGTTCTGTATTTATTGCGAAATTCCTGCATTTTTCCGTTTTGAATGGAATCGATAAGGTCATTGGTAAAAGTTTCACAAGTGATATATAGCACCAGTTTTTTAGGAAATTTTTTCAATACCACATAACCGACTGATTGCATGAGATGTGTTTTTCCAAGCCCCACCCCGCCATATATAAATAGTGGATTATACACGTTAGCCGGGGCATCCGCGACTGCCTGCGCGGCGGCGTGCGCGAAGCGGTTGCCGTTGCCGACAACAAAAGTATCGAACGTATATCTCGGGTTAAGGCTGGTAACCTGAATACTGCGGGTGATATTTTCCTGAAAATCCGATAAATTGGCATCATCGATATTGGGGGTTTGAAAAAGATCCTTGGGACCCACCACAAAATCGATTTTATTGATCGCGGGATTAATGAATTTAATCTCGCCCTCAAGCAAAGTGAGGGCATGTTTTGAAAGCCATTCCTTTATAACTTCGTGCGGCACAGCGACTTCAAGAATGTTATCTTTTAATGCTAACGGCTTGGCAGAAGATAAAAGTGTTTCATAAATAGGCTTGTTTAAGCTTTTTTCAATTTCCGGCAATAGCTTGCCCCAAAGGGTGTGGATATCCATATCAGAGGACAAGCAAATCACCGCTTATCAACAGATTTGACGACTTATCCACAATGTTTTCCATAGATATCAACAGTTTGCACAGAATTATGTTCATTGAATGACAAGTAATGATATCAAACTGTGGAAAAGAATGCAAGTAAAATTTGTTTATCAACAAATGATATGTTTTACAATTTGTTGACAATGATGAAGGCCGATTGTATAATAAAAACATGAGCACCAAACAAACATATCAGCCAAAAAAGAGAAGCAGAAAAAGAACTCATGGTTTCCTTGTAAGATCAAGATCCAGCGGCGGAAAGAATGTTTTAAGAAGAAGAAGAAAAAAAGGCCGCAAAAAGTTATCGGTTTGAAAACGCTGAAAAAAGAATCTGAATTCAAGGAAGTATTACGGAACGGGAAAAAGGAATTCAGTGCCATAGGGATAATGTTTAAAATGCCGTCGGACGAATTAAGCTTGGGATTGATAACAAGCAAAAAAATTGGATCGGCGGTAATTAGAAATAAAATTAGAAGAAGGCTCCGGGAATCAATAAAAGAAATCAACAATCAAACGCCAATACCCGCCAAAATAGTGTTGATGCCAAATAAAGACGCAATTAAAATAGTATATAAGGATCTTATTAAATCAATAAGGAAAATGATAGGAAACAATCAATAATGCTTAAAAATTTTGCCATAGGATTAATAAATATTTATCAGAAAATAAGCATCTTGAAAGCAAAAAGCTGCAGATATTCTCCGTCATGTTCGGAGTATGCCAAAGAAGCGATTGGAAAATACGGGCTATTAGCAGGAATGATGATGGGAACGAAAAGAATACTTACCTGCAATCCTTTTTTTGAAGGGGGATACGATCCAGTAAAATGAATTGGCTAGCCGATATAATGTTGATGGCGCTGAATTATTTCTATGCCTTAACGGGGAACTATGGATGGGCAATAGTTTTTCTCACGGTTGCGGTAAATTTTGCATTATATCCGCTAACGGTTTCCTCGATTATTCAAATGGCCGCGATTCAAAAGATTCAGCCAAAATTAGCCGAATTGCAAAAGAAATTTAAAGACAAGCCAGAGCAACTACAAAAAGAAATGACGGGATTATATAAAAAAGAGAAAGTTAATCCTTTTGGTGGGTGCTTGCCAATGTTATTAAAAATTCCTTTCTTTATAGCATTATTTGTTGCTTTACGGGGGAATGAATTTGCCGCGATCTTGGCAAAGCCTGGCATACATGCGTCATTTTTTTGGATCAGCAATCTTGCGAAGCCGGATCCGACATATATAATGATAATATTGATCGCATTAACGACATATTTATCGCAAAAAACAATGCCCGGCAGCAATAATTCGCAAACGGCAAGCATGATGTATATAATGCCATTTTTTATTGCATTTATTAGTATGGGGTTCGCATCCGGGCTTCAAATATATTGGGTAGTATCAAATATTGTGGCGGTCGCACAGCAATGGTTTATTATTAGGGGTATGAATAAAAATGTTTCACGTGAAACATTTTAAGGAGTGATTAACATGAAAAAACTGGCAATGAAGGGAAAAGATGTTAAGGAGGCAGTAAATGCGGCCTCGAAGGTGTTGGGGAAGGGGATAGATGAAATTGAATATAGGGTTATTAATGAGGGCAAGTCAGGGGTCCTAGGTGTATTTGGGGGGGAAGATGCAGAAATAGAGGCGTGGGGAAAGACGTCGCCAGGGGAAGAGGCAAAAAATATTTTGCAGGAAATATTGGATAAACTTGGACTGATGGCGATAGCGGAAAAGAAAAGGGACGAGAACGGGGAAATTGAATTAAATATAAAGGGCGAGGATCTGGGGCAGATTATTGGGAAAGATGGAGCAACATTAAAGGCGCTACAAACGGTAATGGTGGCAATAATAGGAAACATATACAAAGAGAAGATAAGGGTATATGTAGATGCCGGGGGATACAAAGAGAGACACGAAAAGGCGCTGGAGAGATTGGCCCTGGATGCCGCAAAAGACGTAGAAGAATCAGGCAAGGAAAAGGTGCTCCCCCCAATGACGGCCGCGGATAGAAGGATCATTCATATTTGCTTAAAAGATTCAGATAAAATTACAACCTATAGCCAGGGAGAGGGAGCAGACAGAAGGCTGGTAATAGCTCCAAAATAGGATGGATGCAGAAGATACGATTGCGGCTATCGCGACACCCGAAGGACAGGGCGGGATAGCCGTTATAAGGCTATCAGGCAACCGTGCGTTGGAAATTGCCAGAATAATTCTAGATATTCAGAATGATCAAATTAAACCGCGCATATTGTACAATAGAAAAATCAAAGACCTCGATGATGTGATGTCCGTATACATGAAAGCCCCAAAAAGCTATACAGGAGAAGATGTGATTGAGATCTCTTCCCATGGGGGCCGGGTAATAGCACACGAGATCATAAAATTAGCACTTAACGCAGGGGCAAGATTAGCAGAAAAAGGGGAATTCACAAAGAGAGCGTTTTTAGCAGGCAAAATGGATCTGTCGCAAGCCGAAGCGGTAATAGAAATGGTAGAGGCTAGGACACTACTTGGAGCAAAGGAAGCTTATCGGCAGCTAAAAGGCTCGGCATCAAAGGAAGTTAACCATTTTAGAGATGAAGTTATAAAAATACTATCGGAGATTGAGGCCTCGATCGATTTCCCGGAAGATGTGGGTATTAAAATTAAAGAGATATTGGAAAGAGCGGAAACAATAAGGGAGGGGATAGGAAATCTTTTAAAAACAGTCGAGTATGGGCGGATCCTGCGTGATGGCTTAAAAATGGTTATTGCCGGTAAGCCAAATGTCGGGAAATCAAGCTTATTGAACGCGATATTAAAAGCAGACCGGGCGATTGTAACGGATGCGCCAGGGACGACCAGGGACACGATAGAAGAGACTTTAAACATTGGAGGGGTGCCGGTTGTGGCAATTGATACGGCAGGGGTCAGAAAGCCAAAAAATAAAGCAGAAGAGGGCGGGATAAAAAGAGCAAAAAGGGCAATTAATGAAGCCGACATAGTGTTATTGGTTTATGATGGTTCATGCGCTAAATTGACTGCCGAAGACAAAGAGGCAGCTAAATTGGCACAAAGAAAGACGACAATACTAATCAAAAATAAAAGCGACTTAGGCGATAGATTAAAAATAAAGGGGGTAAAGGTTTCGGCAAAAACGGGTGAGGGGGTTCCCGACTTGGAGGATGAAATAGCCGAGAAAATTAAAAGCATTAAGGGGGGGGCGGATAGCGACCTGGCCTTAATCTCAGACCGACAAAAACAGTGTTTGATCGGAGCCGCACAGGGCTTGCAAAGGGCAATAAAATCAATTAAAATTGGGGAAACAATCGAGCTGGCAACGATCGAATTCAGGGATGCGATAGCTAGGCTTGGCGAGATCACGGGACTTGAAGTTGGCGAACAAGTTATAAATAATATTTTTGAATCGTTCTGTGTGGGGAAATAAATTTAAGGCGAGGAATGTTTCACGTGAAACATTTTATGCCTGTGGATAAAGGGTGTGGATAACATGGGGCAAATAATTGACGGTAAAATGATGGCTCAGGGAATACGGGATGAGGTTGCGAAGGGAGTGAAAGAATTACAACGGAAAATGGGAATAACCCCGAAGCTTTCCGTAGTATTAGTAGGGGGCGACGCAGGCTCCCAGGTGTATGTGAGGAATAAAGAGAAGGCATGCGCAGAAGTTGGGATTACTTCAGAAACAATAAGGCTGGATGCCAGTATCAAGGAAAAAGACCTGATCGGGGTCGTTAATAAATTAAATGAGGATAGTAAAGTCCATGGGATCTTGGTTCAGCTGCCTCTTCCTAAAGGCCTTAGCGAACTGAACGTGCTGAACAATATAGATCCGAAGAAAGACGTGGATGGGTTGCATCCGGTTAATATGGGGAAGCTGTTAAAAGGCGAAGGCCCGTACTTTCTCCCGTGCACTCCGCAAGGGGTCATGGAAATGTTGTTGTCCACAGGGGTAGAGATAAAGGGAAAGAACGCGGTCGTGGTAGGCAGAAGCAATATTGTGGGGAAACCGATGGCGATCATGCTGCTTGAGAAACACGCCACAGTAACCATCTGTCATTCGAGAACAAATGATCTACCGGCCGAATGCAGGAGAGGGGACATTCTGGTGGCGGCGGTGGGGAGGCCAAAAATGATCAAAGGCAATTGGATAAAGCCGGGCGCGATCGTGATCGACGTTGGGATGAATCGGCTGGATACCGGACTGGTCGGGGATGTCGATTTTGAAGAAGCAAAAGAAGTGGCCAGCTACATTACGCCGGTGCCAAAAGGGGTCGGGCCGATGACAATCGCGATGCTGTTAAAGAACACGCTTACCGCGGCCGGAAGAGCCTGAGAATATCATTTATTGTGACCAGGAACATTAACGCCAGCAGAACATAAAGTCCGGCCTGATTGATCCGGTTCTCCAGTTTAATGTCGACCGGCTTCCGTTTGATCAACTCAATTAAAACAAAAACGATACGACCACCATCCAGCGCAGGCAGCGGCAGCAGATTGATCACCCCAATATTAACATTTAAAAAAGCGACAAAATGAAGAAGGTTTAACATCCCGGATTGGGCATAGGTCCCGGTGATCTGCGCAATGCCAACCGGGCCGGCCAGGTCGCGGATGGAGATCCCCCCGGTGACGAGCTTGAATAAAATAATGAACATCAAGGCGACCATGGCAAAGGTCTGCTGAATACCATAATAGAGCGAGGATAGGGGGGAGACTTTTACGTAGATCGGCTTGGGGCTGAAGCCGATCAGCCCGACCTTTAATTTTTCATCAAGCTTTGGGGTGACTGAAAATGAAAGGGTTTTATCTCCCCGGGAAACTTTAAGCAAAAGGACCTTCCCGGGGTGGGCGTGGATATAATCGATCGAAGCCGCCATTTTTATAACGGGCTTTCCATCAATGGATATAACCTTGTCCCCAGATTTAAGCCCGACCACCGCCGCGGGTGAGTCGGGGGAGATCTTTTCGATCTCGTTTGAAACTTCCTTCGGCACACCGACAAATAGAAAAATAAGGGTCAGAATAAGGAAGGCAAGGATGATATTAAAAAGCGGGCCAAAGAAAGAAAGCAGGAATTTTATTAATGGTGACTTGCTGTAGTATTTGCGGTCTTCGGGGCAAGCCGGCTCGGTCTCGTCTTCTTCCCCGGCGATCTTAACATAGGCAAGAATGGGAATAAGATTGATCGAGTAATCAGTTTCGCCGCGTCTGATGGAGAGCAATCTTGGCCCAAAGCCAAGGGCAAATTCGTGGACCAGGATACCGCTGCGCTTGGCGACCAGAAAATGGCCAAACTCATGAACGACCGCGACAATAGTAAAGACAACGATAAAGGAAACAATGGCAATTAACATGCTGTTCTTTCTACCTCCTCAACAATCTTAATGGCGGGGAGGGCTTCTTCGCCCGGGATCTTTGGGGCGCGGCCCTTGTCAATGGCATGAAGGAAATCTTTTAATTCCAGGGATAGCTGGTCGTCGCGGCCAACCTCGATCACAGTCTTTTCCGGCAGATTGTCAAAGCCGCGGGAAGATAATTTTTTATTCAATAGGTCGGCTTCATAAATGGCCTTATCGGTTGTGACCGTGATCATTCGCAATTTGTCGGGCTTAACGCGGCTGGCCTCAAGCTTGGCGATAAGGCCGTCCTTAAAGTATAAGGTTACAGAGCATTCGTCAAACCGGTCGGTGCGAACCTTGCGGCCGGAGGCTTTCATGGAATCGACCTCGGTGCGGGAAAGGGCAAGGGCAAGGTCGATGTCATGCAGCATCATATCCGGAACGACACTGGCATCAGAGATCCTGGCAGGAAAAGGGCTGAAACGCTTAAGCTCCATCCCCAGGACCAGGTCATGCTTAACGAGGGCTTGAAGCTTTTTAAAGGCGGGATTAAACCGCTCGATCATGCCTACTCCCAGAACGCGTTTTTTCTTTTTGGCCAGAGCGACCAGCGCTTCTGACTCGGCAAGGGTGGGGGCCATCGGTTTCTCGGCGAGCACATGAATGGATGAGTTTAGGCATTGCTCAATGACCTGAAAATGGGTCGAAGTCGGGGTGACAACGCTTACGGCCTCAACCCCCCTTAATAACGTATCGATAGAGTCAAAAGACTGGGTGCCGTATTTTTCGGCGATCTGTTTGGCGCGGGAGAGGTCGTTATCAAAAACGCCTATTAGCTTTGCTTCTTTTAAAGTTGAATATATACGGACGTGATTTTCGCCCATTGACCCCACACCGATAACGCCGACTTTGACCTTAGCCATAAAAACTCTTTATAGCTGCACAAGCTTCAAAGATCTCGTCTTCGGTAAGTTCCGGGAAAATGGGAAGAGAGAGAACCTCATTCTGCGCCTTTTCAGATTCAGGGAAGTCGCCCTTTTTATAGCCAAGATGGGCGAATGCCTTTTGAAGATGAAGCGATAATGGATAATATACCATGGAGCCGATGCCCTTGGTCTTTAAATATTCAAAAAGCGCGTCACGGTCCTTGATCCTTATGGTGAATTGATTATAAACATGAAGGGAGTCGGAAAGCTCAAAAGGACAAACAATCTCTTTGATATCTTTAAAATGCTTTTTATACAGATTCGCATTGTGACGGCGTTTCCTGGTCCAGTCATCAAGATATTTGAAGCGGACAAGCAGAATGGCGGCCTGAATAGCATCCAGTCGGCTATTATAACCGATAACATCATAATGATAAGTTTTACGGCTGCCAATCGCCCGGAAAACCCGAAGATCTTCGGCCACCTTATCGTCATTTGTGGTAATTATCCCGCCATCGCCAAAACAACCAAGATTTTTAGTTGGGAAAAAAGAAAAACATCCGCAAAGGCCAAATGAGCCGACTTTCTGTTGATGATATTCAGCGCCAATAGCCTGGGCGCAATCCTCAATAATTTTAATTCCATGTTTTGAGCAAACATTTAGAAGGGGATTAAAGTCAACCGGTTGACCATATAAGTGGACCGGGATGATGGCCTTGGTTTTTTTGGTAATAGCTCTTTCAACTTTTGCGGGATCGAGATTGTAGGTATTTGGCTCTATATCAACAAAAACAGGCTTACCCCCGCAGTAATAAATGGCATCCACTGTTGCAACAAATGTAAACGGGGTAGTGATCACCTCGTCGCCCTCTTTTATGTTGATGGCTTTCAATGAAAGATGCAACGCATCCGTTCCGGATGCTACGCCGATGGCATGTTTGGTGCCAATAAATTTTGAAAAATGGGCTTCCAACGCTTGAACATTGGGGCCAAGAATAAACGCGCCTGATTCGAGAGTGGAATCAAAAGCGGAGAGTAGTTCAGGTTTTATTAATGAAATTTGTCTTTTAAGATCGAAAAAAGGAACTGACATAGGAAAGACATTATATCATCAACGAGAATAATCGTAAAGAACGGGGCTCTGCCTATTAAGAATATGAAAGAATAAAATCGCGAATGCAGGTCGCCGCTTTCAAAATAACGCCAGGCGCGCCAAGCTGGGAACGCAAAAGAGAAAATGCGGTTTTTATTTTTACAATTCGGGAACGATCAGAAAGGATCGAGATCGCTTCTTTTGCGATCGAAGAAGGATTGGCGTTGTCCATTATGAGTTCCGGGACGACCATTTTATCTAGAAGAATATTGGGCATGCTGAAATAAGAAAGCTTGCGGTCGATCTTTAAAATATTCTTGCCGATAAAATAGGAAAGCCGGGAAAGCCTATAAACCATGAGATTAGGGACAGACAGAAGAGAAGCCTCAAGATTGATCGTGCCGGAAGCACAGATCGCAAGATCGGAAATAGACAAAAGATCATAAGTGCCGCCGGAAAACACAGAAATATCATGACTTTTGACAAAATCGAGAAAATAATTATAAAAATAATCGGTTGAAGCGGGAATGAAGAAACGAGCGGAAGGGAAAGATCTTTTTATGATATTTATTGAGGCAAGGAAAATCGGGAACAAACCCAAAACTTCCTGCTTACGGCTGCCGGGACAAATGGAAATGATCGGATACGGGGTCGGATCATTCTTGCCGATATATTTATTGAGAGAATCAGAAAGGGAAAGCGAAGGCTTAGCGATATCGATAAGAGGATGGCCGAAATAAAAAACATTGGCGCCCGCGGACCTATAAGATAAATATTCTTTTTCAAAAATAGCAATGATAAGATCAAGCGTGGAAGATATATTTTTAACACCAGCGGGGGTCCCCCAGAGCCATTCCTGGGGAGCGATATAATAAATGGTCTTGATCCCGCGCTTACGCGCGGCTTTGGCCAGGGGGACGTTGATCCCCTGGGAATCGACCAGGATCAGGGCGTCGGGCCGTTCTTGCTCAAGCAGAGAAACAAGCTTACGGTAGGAAAAATAGATCGGAAAAAGATTTGGGAGGGCCTCAAAGATCCCGATCGTGCCGCGGCGGGAAATATCGAGCCGAACATCGACCCCAACTTCCCTAAGGCGATCGGCCCCCATGCCAAAAAAATAAGCGCCGGGAAGCAGGCGGGAAAGCTCTTTTATTAAATAAGAAGCGTGCACGTCGCCGGAAACTTCGCCGGCCGAGACCATGATCTTCATGGCAGGGCGGGGATCAAATCCCCAGTTCCGGCAGGTCCGGGAAAATAAGGTCTTCTTCTATTTCTTCCAGCGAGACTTTCTTCGAAATGCCGCGCTTGCTTTCTTTTTCGAGGAAGGTGACAAGCTGGTTTATCTCCTCCAGCGGCCGGAGGCGCTTTTTCAATTCATCAACGATCTTTTCGGTGGACTGCTTGGCCTCATAGATGATCTTGAAAGCTTTTTTGATCTCGGCGATCGCCTCAAGCGAGATCCCGCGGCGCTGCAAGCCTATTGAATTAATGCCTTTGGTTTCGGCGGGGTTGCCTTCGACCAGCATAAAGGGAGGGATATCCTGCACGACTTTTGATTGGGCGCCGATCATGGCCAGACGGCCGATCCGCACAAATTGGTGAACGCCGGCCATTCCTCCGATGATCGCCTGATCATCGATCTCCGTGTGCCCGGCCAGGCCGCAATAACCGCCGATTATCACATGATTGCCGATCTTGCAATTATGGGGGATATGGGCATGGATCATAATAAAATTGTCGTTTCTGATAGAAGTTATTGCTCCTTCTCCCACCGCCAAATGAATGGTGACAAATTCACGGATAACATTGCGGTCACCGATGACCACTTCCGAGCGGGCCCCTTTGTATCTTATATCCTGGGGGGGGGCGCCGATGGAAACGGATTGATGGATGCGGTTGTCGCGGCCGATCCTGGTCCAGCGGCTTATAACGCAATCCGGGCCGACATTGGTGCCGTCGCCGATCTCGACTTCCGGCCCGATCACCACATTAGGGCCGATCTTTACGCCGTTGCCAAGTTTTGCCGTGGGGTGAATGACCGCGGAAGGATGTACCTGCGCCCCTTTGGTCCCGCCGCCTTGCTCAACCAATGAAAAAGTGAACTCGCCTTCGCAAACCAGATCGCCTTCGACGGTCGCTTTTCCTTTCATCTTTCCGAGCCCGCGCTTAAACCAGAGGACATCGACCTCAATCTTAAGCTGATCGCCGGGAACGACCGGCCGGCGGAAGCGGACATTGTCGATGCCCGCGAAAAAAACGATCTTGCCGAGGGCGGACGGTGGCCTTAATGCCATGACTGCGCCCACCTGCGCGATCGACTCAACGATCAAAACACCGGGCATGACCGGCTGTCCGGGAAAGTGCCCCTGGAAAAAGGGCTCATTTATGGTGACGTTCTTGATGGCGACCGCTCGTTTCCCTTCTTCATAATCAAGTATGCGGTCAACGAGCAGAAAAGGATACCGGTGGGGCAGGATCTTTAGGATCTCCTGAATATCGATCATTTGTTCTGCAGCCTCCTTGCCAATTCTATGTTTAACTTATGGCCGGACTTGATCGCGATAACCTCTCCCAGGATCGAACACCCGACCAAAGACAGATCGCCTATAAGATCGAGGACTTTGTGCCGGACCGGTTCATTCGGGAACCTGGGCGGGTTCAAATATCCATTCTGCCCGATAGCAAGGGAATTTTCGAATGAAGCCCCTCTTGCCAGGCCCTGCTTTTTTAATTGATCCAGTTCGTCCATAAGGCCAAAGGTCCGGGCGGGGGCGATCTGGGCCTCAAAATCTCCGGTATAGGCATATTCCTGGCGGCCTATGTAGGGAAATTCTATCATGAAATTAACCTTAAATCCATTATAGGGGAGAACATTTATGGAAGCCCCCCCGTCTTTAATGCTGATCGGCTTGGTGATCAAGATTGCCGGCCTGGCTTTATCCTGTTCTACAATACCGGCATTCTTTAATCCGATCAGGAAAGGCAGCGCGCTGCCGTCAAGGATGGGAGGCTCGGGGCTGCTCAGGGAGATCTCAAGATTGCTGATGCCGAGACCGCAAGCCGCAGCCAGGATATGCTCCACTACATGCAAGCCGGAAAGGGAGGTCCCTCTTTTGGTCCCGGTCACGGACGATACATTGGCTGGGATCTTTTTACCGTCAAAGACAAAAAAGATGCCGCAGTCGATATCGGCGGGGCGAAAACGGGCAAGGCAGGCCTCTCCGGAGTGGAGGCCAATCCCTTGGAGCGCGAATTCCCGTGCTATTGTCTTCTGTTTATCTGGACTCGGGGCGTTTGATGGGAACATTGGTTTTATCTCCATAAAGTTTATAGAAAGAACGGATGGTCTCTTCTTTGATAATGTTCCCGCCGGAATCCTTTACCGTTCGGGTAACAGTGGTGCGGAAGGGGCGATCAAGGGAAATCACTGCCCTTAAAGTCGAAGGCTGATAGACGCCGGACTCTCCCAGGATAAAGATGGAAGGATTGGAAAACTCGATTGTTTTCCCGGTCGGAGTTCCGTAGATCCTGAAAGAAAGCTTGCGATTAGTGGCAAGCGCCTTTAACAATATGGGATGGCCGGTGTTGTTCTTGAACTTGAAGTCCACCTGCCCGGGGTAGACAGTGGCGTCCCGGCCCAGAGGATAGATATTAAAAAAGAAAGAATGATTGCGGCGGGAGAGAACGTCCAGATCAGCAAGCGCGACCGTATTATATAAGGTGGTCCCGATCTGGCAAGTCCCTCCTCCCAGCTCGGGAACCAGTTCCCCGCTCATTATCACATACGCTTCTTTAAACCCTCTCTCTTCTGAAAAATCGCCGATGACATTTAAAAGCGAAAAAACCTCATTCGATAATAAAAGGGTATTATTTATCCAGGAAGCGATCAATTTGATGTTGTGGATGCGGTTCGGAGAATCGTGAGCGCCGTAATAAGTGGTGAAAGCGGAGAGGCGGTGAACCGGGGGCGCGGCCCGGAGCATTTTTTCGGTGACCCGCGGCTGGCCTAGATAATCGATGGCAAGCGGGATAACGCTCTCGCCTTTATATAGTTGTTTTTTCGCGTTTACCAGGGTATCCGCCGGGCGGAGCAGGCGGGAGGGGCTGTCGGGCGTGATGTGATATCCCCCGGTCTCCTCGTCAAGAATGACAGATGAATCTTTGGCCGGGGAATTGATCTTTTGCGAAAGATCGGAGAGCACCTGCGTGGCCAGGGTCTCATCGAGTGAAAGCCGAGCGGGGAGCATCAACGCTTCGCGGGAAAGGCGCTTCCTCAGATCGCGGATGTAATTTTCATTGTGAGTAAGGTCGAAGGCGTTGTCCACCGTCTCTCCGGGAAGGATATACGCTCCGACTTCCTGCGGCAGGAAGGAAAAACTCTCTCCGGTATTTGCCGGATTTTGGAAGATAACATCGCGGATAAAAGCGGTGACCGGAGCCTTTTCGATCTTTTCGATGGCCTCATCCCGATCAAGGAGCGAAACATCGACCTCGCCGATAAAGGTGCCGTTAGGGAAGGAGTTCTTTATTTTCAGATAATCGACCAACAAAAAAATTGCAGCTACCAGCAAAGAGATTGCGGCAGCTGCAATTAATAGTCTTAGGGAAATCCGGGAAAGGTTATTCAATAATCTTAGAAACCGCTCCCGCGCCTACCGTATGCCCGCCCTCGCGGATGGCGAAACGGAAGCCTTCTTCGATCGCGACATCGGTGATCAGCTCAACTCCCATGGTGATGTTGTCCCCGGGCATGACCATTTCAACCCCGGCCGGGAGCTTGATCTCGCCGGTAACATCGGTGGTCTGGATGAAGAACTGGGGCTTATAGCCAGGGAAGAACGGAGTGTGCCTTCCGCCTTCTTCCTTGGTCAGAACGTAGACCTGCGCATCGAATTTTTTGTGCGGCTTGATCGATCCCGGTTTTGCGATGACCATGCCCCTCTTAATCTCTTCTTTTTCAACGCCCCTCAGGAGAATCCCGACGTTGTCGCCGGCGATCGCTTCGTCCATGGTCTTCCGGAACATTTCAACCCCGGTGACGACCGCTTTTTTGTGCGATCCGAGCCCGATCAGCTCGACCTCGTCGTTGACCTTTACTTTCCCACGGCTTATGCGCCCGGTCCCTACGGTGCCGCGACCGGTAATGGTGAAGACGTCTTCGATCGGCATGAGGAACGGCTTGTCAACCGGCCTTTCCGGCTCGGGGATGTAAGAATCCAGCGCGTCCAACAGCTCCTGAATACATTTGGTGGCGGCGGGATCGGCGGGATTTTCCATTGCCTTAAGCGCCGACCCGCGAATGACGGGGATCTGGTCTCCCGGGTACTTGTACTTTGTTAAAAGGTCCCTGGTCTCAGATTCGACCAGGTCGATCAATTCCTTATCGTCTACCATGTCGCACTTGTTGAGGAAGACGACGATGTAAGGAACGTTAACCTGACGAGCAAGCAGGATGTGTTCGCGGGTCTGAGGCATGGGTCCGTCGGCGGCGGAAACAACCAGGATCGCTCCGTCCATTTGCGCGGCGCCGATGACCATGTTCTTTACATAGTCGGCGTGGCCGGGGCAGTCAATGTGAGCATAATGCCGTTTTTCGGTCTCATATTCAACGTGCGCGATGGCGATGGTGATACCGCGGGCTTTTTCTTCCGGTGCGGAGTCGATCTCATCGAACTTTTTTGCCTTCGCCATGCCTTTGCCGGCCAGATAGGAGGTGATCGCCGATGTTAGAGTGGTTTTACCGTGATCGACGTGACCGATCGTCCCGACGTTGACATGGGGCTTTTTCCTTTCGAACTTCTCTCTTGCCATAAATTTGTCCTCCTTCAATTAATTGCGACAGGGCTCATTTTAACTCAAGCAGCAGCCGGCTGTCAAGCGTAAAAGAGAAAAAAACAAGCCCGCGAGCGGGATTTCCGCCGAAGGCGGATCCGCCTCTGGCGGAGAACCGTAGTCAATCTAACCCTGCTCGATAGAAAAGCCCGCGAGCGGGATCGAACCGCTGACCTCGTCCTTACCAAGGACGTGCTCTACCAACTGAGCTACACGGGCGCGTCAGAATATCAGTATATCAGAAGATTAGAAGATCAGACAAGGTCGGACTTCTTGATGATCGGATCAAAA
>CAIYXV010000109.1 GCA_903930225.1 uncultured bacterium
CGATCTCAAGCACAAAACCTTTTCCCGGCTTATAAAGGCCGAATAAATTTCCGTTGCCTTTCTGCGCGGCTTTTAATATTTCAATAAGATTCGATGTCCCCAGCACGCCGCCTTCACCGCTTGGCGCAATCTGCCCTTTGCTGTTAAGCTTTACCCCGCCTACCAGGTCGGTTCCGACGATGAACATACTTCCGCCGGCCGCTCGGAACTTTGCAGCTACTTTACTCGGCACACCGGCCGCGTGGGCATCGATCAAGTTCCCGATGCCGGTGCCGATCTTTGCCACGCCTCTTTTCGCAAAGTCTTTCGCCGTGGCTACGCCTATCCATCCGGCATTGCCAAGATAATCAACGCCTCTCAATACTTTTGCCGCTCTCCTGCGTAACGATCTTGGAGATCCCTCGGCTTCTGAAGGCTCGGATACTTTATTCGCCGAATCCATGATCATCCCGATCGGGTTAAGCGCCGCTTTAAATCCATAGCGCGCGAATCGGAAACCGGAGTGCCTTCCTTCAAACTCCGTCATGCTACCTTCTAAATTCCCTCTTATCAGCCCGCTTTCCGACGAAAGTTTCAATTGTTTCGCAAACCACCTGACGACCGAGTTGCCACCCATTTTCTCGTACTTCGCGGACCATTCAAGCAGTTTTCCTACCTTAGCTTCCAGTCCCGGAATTTTTTTCGCGAGATCAAAAACAAATTTATCGAGCGAAAGGGTCTGTCCCCACACCCCTCTCCAGCCGCCCGACATCGCTATATAATTTATCGCCCACAAAAGAGCCATCGCCTTGGCATAATTAGGATGATCTTTCTGCAGCTCCTGGAAGAAATCACGGTACCAGAGAGGGGCTAGTCGCGTAAATAAGACTAGTGGCACTACTCGCTTTGCGGCCAGGCCGTAATTACCGGCCTTAATATCTTTACCTATTTCATAAGGCAAACCAACATATATCTGGTAGACCATAACGTAGCGAAGCGATACCTGCTGGAAAAGGAATGTGAGGACAGCTTCTTTGGGCAACTGTTTTGCCTGGTCCAGAAGTTCCGCGCCCCAGTTGTCCCCCTTGAATGGGAAATTTTTTGCGACCCGTGACAGGTAGTCCAGGCTGGTAAAGGGAAGCAGATAAGTAAAGAAATTCGGTTCTTTGTTGTCCACCCCTGCCAGGTACGGCGAATTGGGATCGCCCACCCCGAACTTCTGCCCCTCCCCGCCAACGTTGAACAATGCTTTGTGCGTTTTAAGCAAGACCTTTTCAGCCTTGTCCATCTTAAGCGTGCCGTCGGCATTGAAGGAGGAGGCGTCCTCCTTGATCGCTTTCAACTGCTTGATCAGGTCCGCGCCGCCTTTGACATTGGACTGCTGAAGCAAAAGGATCAGGATATCGATATCATACTTGTTGAATTCCCCGATCCCTTTCTGGTTAAAAACATAATTAAAGTACGCCCCGCCATCCTGATTTTTTACCACTCCGCCGTAATAGTTCAGTATGACCGACTTTAATTGCGTAAGCTCCAGGCTGTACCGGTCTTTTCCCCCGTTCATCTTGGTAAGCTTTTTAGGATCGGTCTTAAGATTGATCAAAAATGACAGGGCTTGCTTTATCCTGATCATCTTGTTGCGGTCTGTTACCGAACCTTCCGCGGTCGGATCGAGCGTGAACATTGTCCCCATGGTCGACCACTGGTCGGATATTAAGAGAAGGTCCGCGTCCGCGGTCGCTAAAAGCTCTATCACCTTAGACGCGGTCATTACTTCGCCATTTGTGATATCCCGGTAGCTTTCCATGTCTATGTACTCGCCCCAGAGGCTCTTAAAACTGGCGCCAGTGGTTGATTTGGCATATTCCTTTACAAACCACAGGAGAAAATCTCTCGGTATAGTGTCGCTGTCGATCTTTTGAACGATCTCCTCATACTCCTGTTTGGCCGCGTCAAGCTCGGTCAATTTAAGCTGGAGATCGGCGGGCGAAAGGCTTGACCCTTTTATTTCGCCTTCCAGTTTTGTGATCTTTGCCTTAAGTCCGGCCGCTTTCTTCGCCAGCGATTCCCCCTCCGGCCATTTGTTCGCCCACTCCTGTTTCAGCGCCTTCAATCCGGCCCGCTGCGGTTTGCCGTTCATTCCCAGGTTGGTAACGGTAGGCGCGACTTCGAACCCTCTCGAGCTCGATTCTACGATCTGGCCGGTGCCCGCGGTATCGACCCTTTCAAGCAAAGCTCTCGCGCCGGCATTGCTCGGGTTCTTTTTAACATAGGCCCTAAGATAATCGTAATCAAGGGTCTTCCCTTCTTTTTCAAGGTCCGCCGCCATCAGCCGGAGACCATTGATCTCATCCGGATTGAACCCTCCCGACTCATCGGGTCTTATGCTCTTCAAGGTAAGGGCAAGGGCCGGTTTTAGATCTTCCGGAACGGTCACAGCTGATAAAAGTTTGTACTCTGCGGCATTGATGCTTTTTGCTTTTCTATTTGCTTTCTGTGCTTCTCTTAAGTCCTTGAAGAACTTTTTATCGGTATCCGAATATTCTTCCGTCCCGATCTTCTTACTGCTGATTATCGATTCGATCCGCTCCTCCACATTGGCGGGACTCGAGAGCAGGCTGGTGATCAGCGCCAGAAGTTTTATCTCCGCGTCGGAAAGCGATCCCTTCCTCGCTTCCAGCTCATCTTTCTTTTTTGTCAGAAGAGTTATCGTATAATCAGCCAGCAGTTTATTTAATACCAGCTTCAGCTCCGGTGAAGTGGCCGAGCCATTGGCGATCTTTGTCAGTTCGGTGGCCAGCGCGGGGGAAAGATAGTGAACGTACGGCAGGGCCGCTTTTTGCTCCTCATACTGCGCTATTGACCGCAGGTCGGCCGCGGTAAGGTATGGGGGTATCACTTCACTGCCCGGATAATATGAACTAAGCTTACCTCCGGAGCGCACATATATATATGTCCAGTACGCAACCTTTTCCCTTGTCTGGAACATGTCCATCGGATAAACCGCCAAAGAAGCCGCGCCCGGAATAGCCGGTTTGTCTTTTTCCACCAGTTTGAACGAACCATCGGCCAGCGACCATACGATCGGTAGTTTTTCCATCGTAACGTGTTTGGGATCGGCGTGCCAGCG
>CAIYXV010000110.1 GCA_903930225.1 uncultured bacterium
CGCGACATCCGGCTTAGGAATAGTTTTAAGCCATCGATCTTCCAGTCGATCTCGTCCCCATCCGGAGTCCGCCCGAGCGTCCTGGTCGAAATGATGAAAAGCGCGATCCCGACAAGCGGGAACCCGAAGAAAAACGTGAAAACACCGAAGAACCGGTACAGGTTTATTTTATTGGTCGGGTCCTCAAGGTAGTAGCCTTTCTTTACTAATTCCTTAAATACCCCGACTTCCATGGAATCGAACGTGGTGAAAAAGTCAGAGCTTAGATCTCTTAGCTTAACATCGCTGCCCAGCCGGTCGAGAAGGGTCTTTTCGTGTTCCAGCAATGGTTCTGCCGGCGGGGGAGTGAGCTGTTTGATCTGGTAATCACGGTTCGAAGTGTCGAACCCGAGAAAAGAGGTTTTTTCTACGATCTGTTCGATCTGAATGAATTTTCTGATCGCCAGGTCGAAGATCGTTCCCGTTACGTCGTTCTGGTCGAGTTTCGCGGTGTCGATCGCGCCTGCTTCTGCTGGGCTGATCCTGTCCCCGTCCTTGGTAACAGGCAGTTCGAAATTGGCAAATGGTTTGCCGAACCGGGCGTTTTTATGGCCCCTGAAATATCGGACCAGGATCCAGATCGGCAATACTATGTTCAATATGCCAAGAGAGACCAGGATCATCAGATAAACCAGCGCGTTGCGGTCCGACTGCATTTCTTCAACGCTTTTATCGCTCAATACGCTTTTGGGAAAAGTGTTCGGGGGGAAAGCGGTCACCACCGAAAGTCCCTCGTGGACTTTGAGCGGTCCGGTGGTCTCCGCGTAGAAAATATTCCCGACGACCGATGATTGGTAGTTCCGGTCTTTGCTTCCGTATGCTCCCGTATACCCTATGCTTTTGGTTACGGGAACGCCTGATGGAGGAACGATCTCGACCGAAGCGTGGTTGATGCCGACTTTCCAGCCGTTGCCGGTAACGTTCCAGTACAGCTCGTCATGGTCGTCAAACGTGCTCATGCCGTTTAGCACCCGATAGGTGATCGAATAAATGTGCAATCCCGTGATCGTAGCGTCCGCTTTTCCGATCTTGAACGTTATATTGCCGTTCTCGTTAAAAGTCGAGTGATCGTCGCGTTTCCCGTCACGCTCAATGCCGACCAGCGAGATATTAAGATTTTTATATTGCTCTCCGACTTTCCTGGAAAGCGGGATATCCCGATAGATGCCGTGCCGATACCCGTCCTCAAAATCATAGCTGATCTTTTCGTTGACGGTAAAAGACCCGTCTTTTTCCAGGTTGATCTTTACGTTAAAATCGCGGATGTATTCCGCGAAGGATGGAGAAGCAACGGCAGGCAATAGGAGAACGAGAACCACAAGCGTCCGCCAGATGTTTTTCATAACATATATTATACAATGAATATCGGATTGTGATGAAGTATTTTTCGTCCGGGACCTTATTTCATCCGGAATCGGGCGAAGACGCGGGCGAGGGCGGCAGAATCGTTTATTTCCGGGAAGATCGGGGAAGCGAACATTTGCATCAGCACGGTAAACCATTTAAGTTCTATTGACGGTCCGCTTCCGGTGCGCTGGCCCGCGACCTGTCCATCGACCCAGATAGTATAATTTCCAATATGCCCTTCCTCAAATTGTTTTTGCAGATGCCGGCTGTAAGGGTTTGATTTTAAGACATATTCGATCGGACTTCTTATGTCTTCTGAATAATAGGTCATGGCCAGCGGGATCACCGTTTCCAGCGATTCATTCTGAATGATCTTTTGCCTGACCAGCGATTCGAAGGCGCGGACCATGCAGAAATCAAGATTCCCTCCGCCCAGTATTATCCGGCTGAAGCCTGGCGCGGCAATGCCGTACGCGATCGGAGGGATATGCTCGAACATTAAATGCGCTTGGCCGGGTGGCGGAGTGTCATCATCCATCGCCCCGCTCCAAGAAAATATTCTATAGTCATTTGAGTTCAGAGGCGCATTAGGAAGCCGGCTGCCTTCTTCGGTGACCGAAAGGCGGTGCTCGAACGGCCGCCCGTTATTAAAGACCGGATCGGTCAGGTTCCAGAGCCGCGTGCACAGGTCGAGATTCCTCGGCTCGGCGCATCTTAAGTGCGTTAAGATCAAGCTTCTTGGTTGAACATTTGAGGTACTGGTCGTTCCCATCATACTTATATTTATCGTAAAAAATGCGGGATATTTCGTTTTATTTTGTTCTATAATGATCTATGCGCATCATCCCGGAATCCTGGAAGATCGAGGAAAGGATAAAGGCCGGAAAATAAAATGAAAATATACGTCAATGATAAAATGATCGAGCTGATGGACGGAGCGACCGTGAAGGACGCGCTGATCGCCGCCGGGCTTCAGAAAGAGGCGCGGTCAGGGAAATCGTTGCTGGACGGGTGGGGCACCGAGATGGGGACCGACAGCGCGCTCACGGAAGGGATCAAGCTGTTTACCGGACGGAGCCGGAAATGGAAAAAATAAAAAAGCGCATAAAAGGCCCCTTCTGCCTGATCTTGGCGATCTGCTGTTTAGGTTCGGCGGCCCTGGCCGGCATCCCTTCGGACTATATCGTAAAACCGGAGGATCTGCCCGCCCTCGGTAAATGGATGTTCGATCACGACCAGAACCCCGCTTCCTGGCTGGGCGAAAAATATCAGGGTAAAGCCCTGCGCGAGCCGATCAATGTGGTGATCGTCGATAAGTTCGCCGATTCCGATTACAAAGCGAAGCAGAAACTGGTCTTGAACTTTGCCAGAGCGGGCTACCGGAGCCGGGAAGGGCATTCGGGCGGATACCGGGGATATATTGCCGGACACCTGTTCGGCCAGCTGCCGGCGGAGGATGGGCGCGCCTTCTCGAACGCCCTTTATCTTCTAAACAACAACCATGGCCGGATCTTTGGACCGCATTTTGAAAAGAACAAATATTATTTTATCGGCGCGTTCAGCCGCGAGATCGTGGCCCCGCTAAAAAAAGTGAAGCACCAGTACGGATCGTTTATTCGGGCAAGGGATGATTTTGCCAATAAGATGGACAAGAAAACGGTTTACAAGATCATTGGCTACGCTAACATGAATAATAAGATCGGCAACGATCCCGCGCTTACGACCGGGGACCACGACGGCTCCGCCGTTATTTTGAACGCGGTCGAATGAAGGAGTATAATAAGTTCATAAATGAGCCGTAACCAGATCACAAGGATAATCTCGCTCCTCTTGCTGGCGGTGTTGCTGTACCTGATCAGGGGAGCGCTGTTCCCGATCGTAATGGCGGGCATACTCTACTATGTGCTGAACCCTCTGACCGATCTGCTTTCGGTCAGATTTAAGCTTAACCGCGACCTATCGATCGTGATCTCCTTTGCGGTCCTTATCCTGATCATTTTCCTGGCGTTCCAGTTCATCATCCCGCCGTTTGCCGATGAGTTCGGCCAGCTGGCCGCCAATATCCCCCAATATCTTTCGGATGTCCAAATCATGTTCGATTCCCTTCAGAAATGGCAGGCCGGCTTCCACATTCCAAAAGAGATAAACGACATCCTATCAACGGGTGTCCAAAATTTATTGGATTACATCGTTGTCTTCACGCAGCAGGGAGCGAACGGCCTGCTGGGAATGCTCTCAAGAGTGGTTTATCTGGTGATCATGCCGATCATTACTTATTTTTTGCTCCGGGACCCGAAGAATATCGCCAAAGGGGCGATGGAGATGGTCCCGAAAGACCACAAGGATATAACACTGAAGATCTTAAAGCAGGTGGATGAGGTCTTGAAGAACTACATTGTCGGTCAGGCGATCCTGTGCACGGCGGTGGGATTGATGTGCGGGGGAGGGTGCTTTTTGCTGGGCGTAAAATTTGCGCTCATCCTGGGGATCGTGGCGGCGATCGCCCAGCTGATCCCCAATATCGGGCCGCTGATCGCCGCGGTGCCGGCTTTGATCATTGCCACTTTGTCCTCGCCGGTCCTGGCGATCTACGTGCTGATCCTTTATATCGTTGTCAACATCCTGATGATCTCGGTCCTCGGGCCGAAAGTGCTCGGGGACAAGCTCAACCTCCATCCCTTAACCGTGGTCCTGTCAATATTGATATTCGGGGAGCTGATGGGGGTGTGGGGATTTTTCTTTGCCGCGCCGATCGTGGCCACGCTCAAGATCCTCTATCTTGAGCTTAGAAATCCGTAAAGCGACGGTTCAAATACTTATAAATTTAAGCGCCACGCCGTTAATGCAGTATCTTTTGCCGGTTGGAGGCGGCCCGTCGTCAAAGACGTGGCCAAGATGGGCTTCGCAGCGCGCGCAGCGCACTTCCGTTCGATGCATTCCGCTGGAGTCATCCTCAGCGTAGTGAATATTCAATTCCGATACCGGTTCAAAATAGCTGGGCCAGCCGGTCCCCGAATCGAACTTGGCTTTCGCGTAAAAAAGATCGGTCCCGCAGCGAACGCATCGGTAAATGCCGTCATTTTTTACCCTGTCAAAGGTACAGGTGTACGGCTTTTCCGTTCCCTTGTTTGATGTGACTTCATACTGGGCGGGAGTAAGCAGTACTTTCCATTCCGTATCGGTCTTGAATATTTTATCGGCCTCGATGACCTGATCGAGGACGGCATCGAATATTTTCATGAACAACTCCCCTTTTTGCCGGGTTTATAAGCCGCAGGTATTGATGAACTCGACCAGCTTTTTTTCATTGAGACCCTCACCGTGTACGCCGTCCAGCCGTTTTACAACCTTTCCTTTATTGAAAAAAATAACGGTAGGATAGACTTCCACGGAATAATTATCAATTAGCGCGTCTTTGTCGTCGACCAGGATGCGCCGGCAGCTCCCCCCTATATTTTTAGCGTGTTTTTCAAATATGGGGAGGAACCGGGCCGAGAACGGGCACCAGGAAGCGTAAAAAAGAATGGCCACGCGGTCATTGGTTTTCAGTATTTCATCAAGCTCCTTCTCGTTATCGATCAGTTCGCTCATTTTATCCTCCCTCATTCATGACCGGGATCATCCCGTTTTACCGTTCATTGCGCAACGAATAATAATATCACGATAAAGTGAAGAATCGATCCGAGCAGAACAAAAACATGCCATATTTCGTGAAAACCAAAATATTTAAAAAAATTCGGTTTCTTCGCGGCGTAGACCGCCCCGCCGATCGAATATAAAACCCCTCCGAGTATTAGCAGCAATACGCCGTTAAATGGAAGAGCTTCGATCAGCGGTTTGATCGCGATTATTACCAGCCAGCCCATGCCGATGTAGATCATGGTCGTGATCCACCGGTTAACATTAATATAGATCGACTGGACCAATATTCCCGCGGCTGCCAGCCCCCAGATCACGCCGAAAAGCGACCATCCCCACGCGCCACTAAGCGTTACCAGGCAAAAGGGGGTATACGTCCCCGCGATCAGCAGGTAAATGGAAAGATGGTCGAATTTTCTTAGGATCTGGTCCTTTCCTCCGGCCTTTTGAGGAAGCCAGTGATAAAGGGTGCTGAAAAAATAAAGCAGGATCAGCGCGGCGCCGTAGATCGAAAAAGAGATAATCTTTGCCGGCGAATCTCGCCCGATTATCAAAAGGACGACCAGGCCGGCGATGGACAGGCACAAACCGATAAAATGAAGCGCTCCGTTCAGTGGTTCTTTAAGTTTCATGCTGTCCGTATTATACAATAATCAGCTGAAATATCATCGGCGGCTGAAATCCGGATCGGTAATAAACAAGACCGCCAGCAGCCCCGGAGGGCGACTGGCGGTCTTTTCTTTGCGATTAAGCTACTTTTTTATCTCAAATACAAATAAGATCTTCATCGCCGGCATGTCATAGATCTCAAGACAGCCACCCATTTTATATCCCCCAGCTTTGATCGCCTTGTTCAGCTCGGGATATGCCTTCATCGGCCCGACCATGTAAGACAGATCGTTCCGCAAAGGGAATTCAGCGACCAGGCAATCCTTGGCGTCCCACTTCATGACCTTGAATTTCTTTTTCAGGTCTTTAACCCGGGCCAGGTCCTTGTTTTCAAGAATAAAACCGAGATCACTCTTTAACTGATCGGGAACGGTCGTGTTAGGGTTATTTAAATAGATCCCAAAACCTCTGGAAATGGAGACCCCCTCCGCTTTTAATTCGCGGGAGATCCGGGCCATTACCGTTCCGCTTCCGGAGTAGGGCCCGGTATATTCTTCATAAACCAGGGTGAATGGCCCGATTTTCTGTTCGACTACCTTCGGGGTCGAAAAGACACCTAGGTACCAAAGGAACGCGGCTAATGCGATAACTAGCAATACGATCACGATCAGGATCCATTTTATAATTTTCATGTTATGCCCCCTGCGGGTATTATACCAATGGATCGCGGGTTTGAAACCGGCATTTTTGAAATTCATTGCCGTATTTAGAATTTAACCGCCTGAAATGTTATAATGTAACTAATATTCAATCGGGGGATCTTAGCAAGGAGAGGTAAAATGAACGCACCTTTGACCCAGGGACCGCCGTCGCCGCATGTGGGCACTCCATTCTGGAAAACTGCCAGAGTAGGGTGGCTGGCCGCCTCTTTTATCACGGCAGTGGTGATCATTTTCCTAGTCTGGCTGGTATTTTTCCGCTCATATATTTATACCAATGATGCGCGGATCGCAACCGACATTATCCGGGTCTCTCCGGTCGGGGTGGGAGGAGTGATAGAGAAGGTGCTGGTCCAGGAAGGTGATACCGTAAAGAACGGACAGACGTTAGTTGAGATCGATCATCGCGTTCCCGAGGCGCAGTACAACAAGGCTAAGGCCAATTTCGAAATGGCCCGGCTCGAGCTTGACCGGGCGCAAAGCCTGGCGACCAGTAATATCAGTTCCAAGCGGGACCTCGACCGCGCGCGGACCAATTACGACGTGGCGGCGGCCGAATACAAGCTGGCGGATATAAATTTAAAGAACACTTACCTGAAAAGCCCGATCGACGGGGTGGTGATCCAAAAACTGGCGGAGTTGGGGAACATACTTGAACCGGGGCAGGTGGCGGTGGCGATCGCGGACGTCGATCACGCTTGGGTGAGCGCGAACATAGAAGAAACCAAGGTCGGCCTGGTAAAGGTCGGCCAGCCGGTAAGGATCACGATCGACGAGGGCGGCACGCTGACCGGAACGGTCCAGGAGATTACGGTGGCGACCGCTTCGCAGTTCTCCCTGCTTCCGACCGAGATACGCCGTGCGGACGGCCTCAAGCTCGACTATCGAGCCCGCGGATTCCATGTCCGCCGAAGCCCTTTGCTTTATTTCATGAATGTCCATATCAATGGAAAAATTATAGCCATAATCCGCCCATTTTCCAAATCGCCGGCCTTATATGAGCTTGCCTTGAGCCGGCCGAAAGATAAAGCGAATAAAAAAGCCGCCTTATTTAAAAAGCGGCCGGCCGATCCTTTATCTCTCTAAACGGGGAACGACTTTCTCGGAAGAATTGCGGAAAAGCAATTCGAACGCCGTCCAGATATCCGCATCGGAAGCGTATTTCTGGACGCAATAATTGAGCGCCTTTTCGGGATCTATTTTTTTCCCGTTCGGATCGGCGAGAACGCATATCGTGATTCTTCCGGCTCTGTCCAGCGCGATTTCCGTTTTGTATCCGTGGGGAGTCGTCCATGGCAGCGTCCATTTATTGTTTCTTACCTGCCGTTCCAG
>CAIYXV010000111.1 GCA_903930225.1 uncultured bacterium
AGGCGCTGGGATTCGACACCTCCGACTGCGAGCTCAATCTTCCCGCGCCTAAGGAAAAATACCCGATCAATGGCAACCCGCTGATCGGCATTCATCTCGGGCATATTGGAGGCACGGCGGCCAAAAGAAAGCTTCCGCGGGAAAAATATGCCCAGATCCTTGACCGTATCTTTTCCCTTCTGCCGGGATCCCGCGTGGTACTGCTCGGTACCGGAGAAATGAAGAACGAAGCGGAATATTTAAGTGCGGGCGCCCGCGGCGCGGTCACCGACCTGGTCGGCAGGACCACGTTATCGGAATTGATGTCCATAATTAGTGAACTTAACGTTTATATAGGGGTTGAGACCGGCCCCACCCAGATCGCCGCCGCGTACAAGATACCGATGGTCTTCATCAATGCGGTAAAATGCCTCAAACCCCAGCGCTGGGCTCCGCTCCATTCGCCAAAGGTTATCGTAAGGCTGAAAACCCGCTGTAACCGGACCTGCCATTACGCTTCGTGCCCGGATGAATCGTGCTCGCACTCGATCTCGGCCGAGGAAGTGGCGAACGGGGTCAAAGAGCTATTAAGCAACAACCTGCGAATAAATTCGCGGTTAAATATTTTAAGCGAGAATTCATTCTCGTCTTCAGATCCTGCATCAAACGAGTTTCTATATTCTTTTACCCATTCGAACAACATAACTTTTGTCGCCGACCGGGAACCCGACGCGGCCGACCGGCTTCGTCAGATGAACTTTATTGTCGACCTGATCCCGATCTCGGAATTCCGATTGTTGAATATAAAGGGACTGCTGGACCGCATAACCTATTTTGACACGACCATTCTGCACTCAACAGTCGACCGCCCGTTCCTCATCTTCCTGCTCTCCTTGCTCGCGCCCTCCCGCCTCCTGACCCCGCCCCTGATGGTTTACAACGAACAGATTTTAGATTCGGCCGATAATCTGGTAAAATTTTACGTGGAAAGGTTTAAGGGAAAAACCCATGTATAAAAAGATCCTCATCGCCCGCTGCGACGCGATCGGCGATATGGTACTCTCCCTTCCCGTTGTCGATAATTTAAAGGCCGCTTATCCAGAGGCCGAGATATCATTTCTCTGCCGGGAAAGGGTAAAAGACGTTCTGACCGGATATCCGGGAATAAAAGAGATAATCATCGATGACTATGCATCAGGCAAGATCAAGAATCACCGGGATTTTTTTGATTACGCCCGGAGGATCAGGGAGCAAAAGTTCGACCTCTACGTTTCGCTATGGCAGGACCGGTTCTATACTTTACTTGGATATTTTGCCCGCATTCCCAAACGAGTCGGGCCGAATGACGCCTACATAACCGGACGCCTTTATAATCTGGGCTATCCCCTGCGCGAGCGCGTGCTCACCAAGCACATGTACGAGCTGAATCTTGATCTGCTCAAGCCGCTTGGGATACCGATCAGCTATCATTATCCCGATCTGACCAAAAAGATAAGGCCAAAGCACGACCCGCGCCTGGTCGCCGTCGCGGTTGGGGCGCGCGGAGCCAATAAGCTTTGGCCGCCGCACAATTTCATCCCGGTCATAAATTGGCTAAATTCAATGGGAAAAAAAGTGATCCTGCTCGGCGGGACGGAGGAGAGCTCGATCGGAGAACAGATCGCGAGCAATTTTTCTCCCGACCAGCTTGAGAACAATGTAGGCAAGCTGGCGCTTGTCGATACGATAAGCAAGATCGCCGACTGTTCGCTGTTTCTCGGCTCCGATTCCGGGCCGATGCATATTGCCGCGGCGCTCAAGCTCCCTGTGGCGGCCTTCTTTTTCACCAAAAACCAGAAAGTCCTGCGTTGGGGGCCGCTTACCCGGAACATTATCCTGCGCAACAACTATTACTGCCCCATCGTCTGCCGCTCCTGCGAATGCGGAGATAAGACCTGCATCGAATCGGTGACGCCGGACGAGACGATCGACGCCCTAAAAAAGATAATGGGAGGCGGTGGATATAAAGACCCGCGGGAAACTTTCACTTACTGGTGCCAGAAAACATTCAATATCCTTTTCCTTGATAAAGGCTGGGGCAAGAACGGCCTGCCCGGCATCCTAAAATCCTACGGGTTCAATGTCCACGTAAAGCCGGCAGGGTCGAGCGTCAGATTCCTAAACGACTATATCATCGCCAATAACATCAATATCATACATGTGCTTTCCAATTCGATCGGGCCGAAGGAAAAATTCCTGCAGATCCTGGCCTCCAACTACGTGCCGAATTTCCCCCTGCTGTGTAAAAATCCCAGAAAAGAGCCGACCGACCTGGACTCCATCCTTCAATACTACCGGTCGGAATTCGAGAAACTATGAAACTGCTTATCGTTCAGGATAAAGGGATCGGGGATCTTATCTTTTTAACTGCCGTTCTTCCGCTGATCAAAAAAGAATATGAGATCACCGTTATGACCCCCTACCCTGAGCTTTTACGCGGCAACCCATATGTTAAACAGGCCATTAAGCCGGAATTTATCCTCCCAACCGGATATGATCTCTACGCCGACCTCTGGAATAATAAGACTTTGTACAGATTCCCCGGTAATACCATTAAACCGAGGGAATTTAAAAACTTCACTCTGCACGAGATCGAGCGCTATCAGATCGCGCTCCGTCCGATCTTAGAAAAGATGACGCGCGACGTCAAGCCGGAATTGTATCTTAAAAAAGCGGAGCCAAGAAACCGCGTCGGCATCATGATGGGGGCCAGGATATCATCCCGCACCTGGACCGATCAAGACTACGATAAACTGATAAAATATCTCGAACCGAATTACGAGATCGCGATCTTCGGAAAAGACACCTCACTTTCCCTTGACCGGGTCGCCGAGGAGATGAGCCAATGCAAATATTTTATCGGCAACGACACCGGGTTGACCCATATGGTCGCAGCCCTCGGGATCCCGCTTATTACATTGTATTTCAACAAAGTGCAGAACCCGCTCCGCTGGACGCCCTGGGGCGTGCGCCAGCTTTTGGCCCGCAGCAAAACGGAATGCTACGACAAATGCCGCTCGACGGAATGTGAAAACCCGGTTTGCCGCAACGACCTCAAATTCGATGAAGTGATAAAAGCATTTTATAAGCTCGCAGAAGGCAATGGGTTCACTAAGCGGGAAGGATCCCTGTTCCCCCTGGCAAAAGAGTCCCTGTTCATTTTATTGTTCGGGGACAATAAAGACCGCGCCGTACTCGAAAACAACGGTTTCCATTGCTTTTATCTGCCAAGGGACGCCGGTTTGTTTAGGATCGTAAAAACGATCAGGGAAAACAATATAAATATCGTCCATTCCTATTTCCCTGCCGGGATAAAATTAAAGCTGGCCGCCTTGATCGGCTCCAATTATGTTCCGGAATATCCGCTTATAGTAAAAGACGATGGGCTAAATAATCGAAGCATAAAAGAGCTGGTTGATTTTTATCTTGAAAGCGTCGAGAATATAACAAATGAAAGTTTTACTGATCAGGCCTGACGCCATCGGCGACATGATCCTTTTGACCCCGACCTTTTCACTCTTAAAAAAGGGGATGCCGGACGCCAGGGTCACGGTTCTGGCTCGCGCTTATACCCGGCCTTTGCTTTCCGGCAATTCGGATGTGGATGAAGTTTTAACCGAACCAAAGGTTAAAAGAGGCGATTTCGACGCCATTCTCCACGCTTACAATGAATTCCCGTATGCGTGGCTGGGCTTCTGGAACCGGATCAAATACCGGGTCGCCGACAAGAGCAAGCTCCTCTTTTCGTTCCTGAACAATGTTGACGCGAAGCAGAGGTTCGGCGACTTAAGATATCACGAGGCGGAGCACAACCTTTTTCTCGCTTACGCGCTATTTGATAAATTGGGGATAAAAAAGCCCGACGATTTTGAGCCCGAAACCAAAATACCGGTCTCCGACAAGCCCCTTCCCTTTCAGGTACAAGGGGATTTAATCGGGATCCATCCCGGCACTGGGAAAGGCAACCGCGCCTGGCCGGCGGAAAAATATGCCCGCCTGATCGACCTGATCTGTGAAAGGCACGCCAATGTCCAGGTCGTCCTCACCGGCAGCGCGGGTGAACAGGAGAACAACCGCAAGATCATCGATCTGTGCCAGGTAAAACCGGTCAGCATCGCCGGGCAGACCGATCTTGAGACCCTGATCGCGCTCATATCAAAGATGAAATGCTTTATCAGCGTTGATACCGGGCCTATGCATATTGCAGCCGCGCTGAAGATACCCGTGGTCGCGATCTCGCCGGTAAAATATGTAAAGCCTACTCGCTGGGGGCCTTATCGGACCGATCAGGTCATAATCCGGAATACCAGTTTTTGCAATCTCCGCTGCAACCCTTACAAATGCGATAGCAACGAATGCATGAACGCCATCACCGAACAAATGGTTTTCGAGGGCGTCGAGCGCGTGCTGTCGGGCCGCGCCGTTCCAGCAAAGGATTTTAAGTCGTACCACATCAGAAAATCCGCGAACATTATGATCTATGACGACACCAAAAGCCGGGAAGGGAAAAAATATTACGAGATCCTCTCCCGCGCCGACTACAGCGTCTATTACCTCACCCGCATGCCCGGTCTTGATTTTATTCCAAAAAACGACATCAATATCATCCATGTTTTTTCCCGCCGCGCCCGGTTATTTTTCAAACTGCTTCGTCCGTTCGTCTCCCCCTTCCTCTCGAATCCTCCGGTCATATTCATGGGAGAAAAAGTCAGAATGGACAGCGGAAAGGATATAGTGGATACTTACTTAAATTATGGCAATTAAGATCAGCGTCGTTATCGGCGCCTATAATCAGAAAGAGAAGCTGCAGCAGACGGTCGACTCCCTCTTCCGGCAGACTTTATCTCCCGATCTTTACGAGATCATTGTCGTGGACAGCGATTCGAACGACGGGACGCAGGAGATGATGGAAACTATCCGTTCGCGCTTCGCGCAGCAGAAACACATCAGGGTCGAGAACCGAGGAAAGCCGTACGCGCGCAACCGCGGCATAGACGAAGCGCAGGGAGAGATCGTTCTTTTGACCGACGCGGACATGATCGCCGATCCGAACCTTATTTCCGAACATTTAAAGGCCCACGAAAAATTCAGCAATGCCGCTTTTGAAGGAATGACGATAAACCCGGATGGCTTGCCCTACATTAAAGAACCGTTCAAGCCCTGGCAAAAGCTTAAGTTCTCCTATTTTCTTTCGGGCAACCTTTCGCTCCGGAAAAAAGCGCTGCTTGACGCTGGCAAATTCGATGAGGATTTTGCCGGTTACGGCTGGGAGGATATTGAGCTGGGCTACCGGTTGTCGAAGACCGGACTGCATCTTTATTACCTGCCCTTCGCGGTAAATCACCATAATCACGAAGTCTCAGATGAGGACATGGCGAAAAGAAAGTTCGATATGGGCCGGTCAGCGGCCGTGTTCTTAAAAAAGCACCCCAATTTTGAGGTGCGGACCTATTTAGGGTTGAACCCGCTGGCCACCGGCGTTTTCAACTTTGTAAGCCGGCACCCGAAGATCCAAAAGACGATCGGCGAGCGGTCGGCAAACTCGAAAATATTCAGGTATCTGCTGGAGGAATTCAACTACCGCAAGGGCTTAAGGTCGCAGGGCGCGCTCTGATTGAAATTTCCCCCGCCCAATTAACGATACCTATCTGAAATGACCTATATCTCATCCCACAAATCTTTTGTCTTCGGCAATGTCTTGAAGAAGGTTGTGCGCGATCCGATGCTGATGCATTACGACCTTTACGCGACCGGCAAAAATATCACTCTTATCGACGACCGGTCGCGGATGACCGCAAATGATCTGGCCGGACTGGGATACTGCTCCATCAACGCCGTCTGCAGCCCCTGCCTGATCATGGCAAAGGTGATCAAGGATCATGAAGGGGAGCTGGTCGAAGCCTCCGCCGCGCATTTTTCGGCGAATGTCACATCCTCCCAGATAGATCATTTCCTGCAAGCTTCTTCCGCGGACTCCGAGAATACTTTTGTGGCCATGGCCGGACTGGCGCAGATGGAAGACCGGACATCGCTCAGGGAAAAGACATCCAGAGTGGTCGACCGGCTCCATCGCTTCGGGATCCCGATCTCCCTGACCATGGACCGGGACCAGCGGCCGATCATAATCGATGAAAGACAGGAGCAGGTCATTTCGGATATCGGCATGGGAATCATCAGTGAACAGGAATCAGTACACCGCTGGGTCGCCTTGTTAACGACGGGAAGGCATTCGGTACTGGTCTCGACCGTAACCACGGGAAATCACCAGATCAAACATACCCAGCTGATCACCGATTTTGGGGAGACCGTGCTGATCAGGCCGGGAAAATAACACAGTTCCCGATTTTCTCGTCATCTCCAGGCATAAATCACTGGACCGGCAGATTCGATATGCTCAGCCCTGGAAATACTTCAACCCCGGATAACTTTCAATACTTCCAACCGGCCGTACTTTTTAACTGTTTTAAAGCTTATATCCATATGATAATGTTCCTGCATAAAGGTTCTAAACAATATTTTCTTGTTTTCAGTGCATATTAAATATAGATTTTTATCGTTCACCAATGACAAATATATGTTCTTGATATGGTATTTACGGAAAATATTATCGTTCAAAGGGCTATGAGTGAGCCATCCCGAGCCCAAATAATTGAATTGTCCGTATTTACTAGGGCTTACGAATGGCTTGAAATATTGGATCTTTAAAGCGGCCCCCCAGCAGATATACAGCTGATCGGCCAAAGGATGGATATCATTAATCATTGAATCGAAGCGATTAATCTTTATCTGATTCTGCCGGTCGGTCTTATATATCGCCATCCCCTGTTTGAGGGCCAAAACGGTAAAAAGGACCAGCATCCCCGCCAGAACATATTTGATCATTTTTGGCCAAACCCTCTGCCGGACCGCCTCCCAATCGTCGATACTGAATAAAACCAGGGAATCAGCGAAATAAATGATCGGCCACAACACGCGGTCGGGCAGTTTCTCGCATACGCTCAGGTAAAGTACCATTACTATGCCAGAGGCAATGCCCAAAAGGACAAAGGGCCTTTGCTTTTTTGGGCCGCAAAGCAAGAAAGCGCAAATGCTTACTAACGTGAACCCTATCAATACGCGGTTATCTCTGTATATTTTTTTAAGCAGGCTTATTTCTTCCGGTCCGCCCCTTTTAATCCTAATATTATCTGCGACATATCTCAGGTTCTTTTCAGAGTATATATTTCGATCAAAATAGAGCCAGTTGTTCAGCATATCATAGTCGTTTTTTGACCAATTTATTTTTTGCAGGATGCCGATTAATTTTCCCTTATCACTTAACATGGGATATTCGATCAATCTGGCCCTGACCGCGAATGACTGCTTATATGATTTCCAATCACTGTTTCTATTATAAATACTGCCGTCATAACTCAACAAGAGATAAAATAATGCGATTGCTATCGCCGGATAAAAAAGTACGCGCAGGTCTTTCTTGCCCCAATATTTAAAAATAAACAATGGAGTTGTCAATAATATTGCCATATAAAACACATCGGGCCTTATCATCCCGGCGGCCGCCATCATGATCACTGAGATCACTAACGGCACCGATACCCAGCGATCTTCTCCATTAATTATTGCAATAAAAAGCAAAAAGCCGCTTAAAAACACGAGGAAAGCGGTGCTTGTATATTGCAGGCTCAATAGAAGCGGCAATTCAAGAAAGATAAAAACACCGCCGTATAGTGCCAGTCCAAATAACAGAGGCTTCTTCTTAAGGAATAAATACAGGATAATTGTCATGGCAATGAAGTGGGCCAATACGATATAACAAGAATACCAGTTGACCCCCGGCCAATGCTCAAAGAAGAAACTAAGGGTTTTACCGATCAAAATATTAGAAGCCACCATATATGGACTGGGTTGTCCCCCATTTCTTATCCCGGAAACTATGTGCATCATGGTCACGTCGTCATTTGTGTTGTAAACCGGAGCGGCTAAAGCCAGATAAGTGAAAAAGATAATGGCATTTATCGCTAATGCGACAAATACTTTATTGTCGAATAATTTCCTCATATAATCCCCTATCTTCTGGGATCAGCTTCGGTCCATTTTCGCCACGTTCTCAATATGCGGAGTGTGCGGGCACATATCAAGCGGCTGGCAGGCGGACAGTTTGTATCCGTATTCCTCAAGGACTCCGATGTCGTGTTTCTGGGTAAAAGGGTTGCAGGACACATAGATGATGGTCTTCGGTCTGGATTCCCCCAGCCTTTTCAATATCTTCTTGTTCACGCCCGGCCGCGGAGGGTCCATTATGACCGTATCGTATTGGCGAGAGAGGTCTCCGATCACGTCCTCCACCCGGCCCGCGATCGCCGAATAATTGCCGATCCCGTTCAACTCCGCGTTCGATTTTGAAAGTTCAGCCGCCGCCGCGTTTTCCTCCACCCCTAGCACTTTCTTCGCCCGGTCGGCCAGGTAAAGCCCAAAACTGCCGGTCCCGGAATAAAGATCGAGGATCGAGCCCGGATCGGTATCGCCAAGAAGTTCTTTGACGGTCTTTAAGAGCCGCTCCGCCTGCCGGGTGTTGGTCTGGAAGAACGACTGGACCGGGACCTTGAATTTTATGCCATTTAACGATTCCAAAAGGTAGTCATTCCCAGAGGTTTTCTGGATGTCGCCGTAAGATCGGTCCGCCGGAGAGAGATTAATGCTCCAGGTGACGCCGGAGACCGCGTCCTTCAATTCTTCAAACAGCGCTTCGAGCGGGAATTCTCCCTTGTCCGAGGTCAGGATGTTGATGATCGTGTTGTTGATGTTCTTCCCTTCCCGGATCACCGCGTGCCGCATGATCCCTTCCTGATAACTCTCAAGCTTCCTGGCTAAAACAAACTGCTTCACGCGGGCGGTAACCAAGTTGCTTTGGTCGGACATCAGCCAGCATTTTTTAAGATCGATCACGGTCGCCTTGCCGTTCTTAAGCCCCAGCGTAAAATCAGGGCCGAAAGCATAATCCATCCGGTTGCGGTAAAAATATTCATCAGGCGATGGGATGATCCTTCTCACGTCGTCGAACAGATCGCGGACCCGGCTTTCCTTGAGCGCGAGCTGTGATTCATATTTGAGCCCCTGCCACAGGCAGCCGCCGCATTGGCCAAAATGTTTACAGCGCGCATCCTGCCGGAGCGGCGACAACTGAACGATCGAAAGCAGCCTCCCGGTCTTCTTTTTTTTATTTACCAGTTCAGCCTCGATCACGTCGCCGGGATAGGCAAAAGGGATGGAAAGCTCGCCGCCGACCCCCCGCCCCTTTTCATCAAGTTCCATGATCTCGATCTCCATACCGGTTATTGTACCATTTATTGAAACCCGCATCGATTTTTGACGATATACATGGGATGAACATGCCGCAGGTCGAAATAAGCCGTAATCTCGCCGCCGCCCGGTGGAGCACCGCGCTCCACGGAAAATTCTTCGACCGTATGTTCCCGACCGCTCCAGGAGAATTTAGGGAAAAAGCGGTCCGTCCATTTGACACTACGCTTCACGAATCCGGGATGGCCTTCTTCAAGCGGGGCCAGGAATTATTGCCCGGTTCGCGCGCATTTTTTGATCCGCAGAGAATGGTGCTGATAACCGACGCGGCAAGGCACGCTTCGCTGCCTGAGAGCTTAAAAGATGGGTTCATCGAGACCGAAGTGCTCGAGAGCCGCAGCCACCGGGCAAGGTTCTTCGTCGCGGAGAACGGAGAGGCCTTTGAATTCAAGGGCTTAACGCCGGTAGATTTCGATCTTTCAAAGCTCAATCCCAACTCGAACCAACCGCGGGGACTTTTTGAAAGCGGGCACGCCCGGAGGGAATTTGACGGCCTTCAGTTGACCGGAGGCGTACGATCCGCAGTAAATGAACTGGGGGAATGGTTCGGCGATCTTAAAGGTTTTTCCCAGCTTCTGCGCGCGGGAAGGCCCGGAGAGCGTTTCTACCCGTGGATGAGAATGGATGAAAGTATGTCAACGCTACAGCTGCTCGCGCGGCTTGAGGGAAAAGACCTCGAGACTTTTCTTTATGAATCGCATGTCCGTTTCGGCAGGCAGTTGAGAAAGTTACACGATGCGGGAATGACGCTCTGTAATCCTTTCCGCAGAGGGACGGCTATGGACGAGCCTTTTTATTCCTCCCTTCACTCCGGCAATGTTGAGCCGCACGGCAATCTGATCGACCTGGAAGGAATGATGGGAGTTAACCGGTCAGAAGAGGCCTTTAACGGATATATAAGGCAAAACCCAGATTCTTTAAGACGCGTTTCCCGGAACCTGCTGGAGCATGTCTTTAAAAATCCGTTCTCCTTTACCTGCCGGGTCGCTGATCTTCATCGTTATTTTGAAAGCCGGAACAATCTGGAACGCTCCATTTTTAAGCAGACATTCTCGCCGTCGGGAAGGCACCGCCTTTTTATGAGCATTTTATCCGGAACGATCAGAGGCTATTACCAAGCGGAGAACTTAAGGGATCTCGAATTGGGAGACGATACCGACAAATATCTCGCTTCGATCCTTGATTTTATAAAAGAGCGTGAATTCAATAATTTACGGTTCGGGATCCTATTCCGGACGATCGAGGAAATAGAAGGACAGGCAAAACCGGTTTTCGACTGATCGGCCGGTCAGGAAGTTATTTTTTTTATCAGAGATTCAAATCCCGGGAACGAGGTCTCAATGCAATCCGTATCTTCGATCACCGTTTCTCCTTCGGCGATCAATCCCGCCACCGCCAGCGACATCGCCACCCGATGGTCCCCATAGCTTTTTACGACCGCGCCTTTAAGCTTTACCGGCCCGGTAATTACCAGGCCATCCTCTTTTTCTTCTATCTTCGCACCCAGCTTTCGCAATTCAGACGATATGGTCCGGATGCGGTCCGATTCCTTGACCCTTAACTCTTTGGCATCTTTGATCACGGTTGTGCCCTGCGCCTGGGTCGCAAGTACCGCGATGACCGGGATCTCATCTATCAATCTGGGAATAAGCTCCCCTCCGATCTCGATCCCTTTCAATTTTCGGATTTCCGATTTCGGATTTCGGATTTTCATGTCTGCCCGCGGCTCTTCCGACATCATTCTCTCGCTGGCAACTTCGATCATCCCGCCCATCCGGTGGATCACTTCCAGGATCCCGTCCCGGGTCGGATTCACCCCGACATCTCTTAAAAGAAGGTCCGACTCCGGCGCCAGAATGCCGGCGGCCAAGAAGTAAGCGGCGGAAGAAATATCTCCGGGAATATCGACTTCACGGCCTTCAAGCGATGCCGGGCCCCGGACTGAAACCGTATTCCCCAAAACTTCCACCTTCGACCCAAAATACGAGAGCATTCTCTCCGTATGATCGCGCGAGGGCGACGGTTCGATCACCGTTGTTTTACCATCAGCATATAAACCGGCGAGAAGTATGCATGATTTCACCTGCGCCGACGCCACCGGCAGCTTATATTCCGTCGGCCTTATTTTGCCGCCTTTGATCGTAAGCGGCGGATAGAGATCTCCGTCAGTCTCTTTACCCTCAATTACCGCGCCCATCCGAAAAAGCGGTTCGCGGATCCTTTTCATCGGCCTCTTCTGAATAGACGCGTCGCCGGTAATGGTTGTTTCAAATGGCTGACCGGCAAGGATACCTGAGATCAGCCGGATCGTTGTTCCCGAATTGCCTGCATCCAGTATCCCATCAGGTTTCCGCAAACCATGAAGCCCTTCGCCTCGGATCACGATCTGCTTCCCGTTTTCTTTAATGTCTACCCCCATCTTCCGGAAGCAGTCGATGGTGGCCAGGCAGTCCTCTCCCATCAGAAAATTATCTATGACCGTCTCTCCGTTCGCGATCGCGCCCAACATAACCGCGCGGTGGGAGATCGATTTATCGCCGGGGATGTTTATTTCGCCCTTTATCCTAGAAGTTGGGGTAATGGTGAAGGTTTTCATTTTTCGAAAATCAGATCCCGAAACTTTTTTGCTTTTTCCAGCTCTTCGCGGATCTTTTCGCCATTGCCTTCCTTGATGAGCTTTTCAAGCGTTGACAACGATTTCTTGAACGACCCGATCATTTTCAGCACCGCTTTCTGGTTGGTCACGAACATGTCGGCTCCCAGGACCGGGTCTCCCGACGCGACCCTGGTCGTATCGCGGAAACCGGAAGCGGAGACCCTGGCCATAAGGTCTTTCTGCTCTTCACCCGCGACCGCGTTCACAATCGAGGCCGCGACCGCCAACGGCATATGGCTTATTCCCGCAACCAATAGGTCATGGGTTTTTGGGTCGATCTCCAGAATATCCGCCTTCAGCAATGAAATGATCTCTTTTATGGATTCGACGGCTTTTTTACCGGTCTTCGAGGTAGGCGTCAGTATCCATTTTTTACCCGCGAACAGATCCGACTCCGCCGCTTCGAGCTTGAAGGTTTCCTTTCCCGCCATCGGGTGCCCGCCCACAAAAAATGTCCCCTTAGGCATTATCTTTTCGATCTCGGAAACGATCATCTGCTTTGAACTGCCGACATCGGTCACAATCGCGCCTTTCTTAAGATTCGGCGCGATCTCCCTTACGATCTCCACGATCAGATTGATCGGAGTGCAAACGAACACCAGATCGGCATCCGCCGCGCCCTTCACGTGATCGGTCAGTCCTTCATCGATCGCGCCCGCCTTCAGCGCGTCTCCGATCGTCTCGTCGCGCCGCGGGATCCCGACGATTTTGAATTCGGAAGCTTTCTCCGACGCCTTAAGGCCCAGCCCGATCGATCCGCCGATCAGCCCCAACCCAATGATCGCGATTTTCTTCATAAATCTATTCTACCCCAAGCTTTCGGCGGTTGCAAAAGGATTTTAGATAAGCTAAAATTAGGTTCTTGTATGGCAGTACCAATAACATCAATTAGAGCCGGGAACGCGTTCATTTACAACGGCAAGTTGTATAAATGCGTCGAATATAACCATATAAAATGGGCCCAGCAGGCGCGCGCCCGGGTCAAGATGAAAGACCTCCGCACCGGCGCCATTACCGAGAACACCTTCAACGTCGATGAAAAGGTAGAGGACGTCCATATCGAATACCGCCAGATGCAGTACCTTTATCACGACGGCGACACCTATCACTTCATGGACCAGGAGAACTTCAATCAGATCGAGATCACCAAAGCAAAGATCGGCGATACCGTCAATTACCTGAAAGAGGGTTTTCTCGTCAGCATCGCCTTTTACGAGGAAGAGGCGCTTGAGGTACAGCTCCCGACCGCGGTAGAACTGAAGGTGGTTGAGACCTCCCCCGGTTACAAGGGGGATACCGTTTCCGGCGGCAAGCCGGCCACGCTAGAGACCGGACTGGTGGTCAATGTTCCTTTTTTCATGAACGTCGGCGACGTGATCAAGGTTGACACCCGCGACGGAAAATATCTGGGCCGGGCATAAAGGAGAAAAGAAATGGTTGATTTTAATTTATTGAAAAAATTGATCGAGACCGTGAAGCAGGAGGACATTTCCGGCCTTTCGATCGAAGAAGGCGGAGTAAAGTATGAGATCAAGCGCGAAAGAGGCGCCGTAATACAGGCAGCCGCTCCCGCCCCGCAACCGGTTGAAAGACCAACAGCAGAAAAAAGCGAGGAAAAGACAAAACCCAAGCCGGTAAAGGATGAAGATGAAGGTCTGCTGGCGATCACCTCGCCGATGGTGGGAACCTTTTACCGCTCCCCCTCCCCCGATTCCCCGCCCTTCGTGAACGTGGGCGACCAGGTGAACACGGGCAAGGTGGTTTGCATCATCGAAGCGATGAAGCTTTTTAATGAAATTGAATCCGAAGTGTCCGGCAAGATCGTCAAGCTGCTGGTAGAGAACGGCAAGACGGTCGAATACGGACAAAAATTAATGCTTGTCAAAAAAGAATGAAAAAATGGCAGATTTTCCGCCAGGAACCAGAGCTTAGCCAGAAATTTTCAAGGGAAATAAACATCTCCCCTCTGACCGCGCAGGTGCTTATCAACCGCGGAATAAAAAACGCAGCTGAAGCTGACCGATTTCTGAATCCCCGTCTGATAAACCTGAAAGACCCCTTTGACATACCAAATATATTAGCCGCGGCCAAACGTGTTTTACTGGCAAGGGAAAAGGGAGAAAAAGTCCTCGTCTACGGAGATTATGATGTTGATGGCGTTACCGGCACGGTCATACTGATCGAAACGCTCAAGCATCTCGGGTTCGATCCCTCCTATTATATCCCTTCCCGCTACGGGGAAGGTTATTCGCTGAACCTGGACGCGATCCAGAAGATAAAGAACGACGGGGTCAGCCTGATCATCACGGACGACTGCGGGATCTCAAGCGTGGAAGAGATCGAGTTCGCCTCTTCTCTCGGAATGGACGTGATCGTTACCGACCACCACAATCTGCCCGGGCAGCTGCCGAAAGCGTTCGCCCTGGTCAATCCAAAAATGATCGAGGGAGAGCACGAAAGCAAGCATCTTTCCGGCGCCGGGGTCGCGTTCAAGTTTGCCTGGGCGCTGCTGCGGACGGCGGGAATAAAGGAGAACGGCTTTATCACCAGCCTGCTCGATCTGGCGGCGCTGGGCACGGTCGCGGATGTGGTCCCGCTGACCGGAGAGAACCGGATCCTGACCGTTTGCGGGCTTAATTACATAAACGAAAAAAAACGGATCGGCATCAAATACATGCTCGAAGCCGCGTCGCTCAATTCCCGCATCACGGTCAACCAGATCAATTATGTCATCGCACCGCGCATCAACGCTTCCGGGCGGCTGGAGCACGCGTCTTTGTCGGTCAGGCTTATGATCTCGCAGGACCCGGCAGAAGCGCTGGAGCTTGCCCGGCAAATAAATGAGATCAATATTCGGCGTCAGGGGATCGGCGGAGACATTCAGGAAGAAGTGTTCTCAAAGATAGAAAGCATGAAGAACGATAAGATCATCATCGCCGAGGGTGAGAACTGGCATCCCGGGGTCATTGGGATCGTCGCCTCGCGGGTGGTCGACGCCTATTACCGCCCGACGGTGCTGATCGGGATCAACGAAGGCGTGGGCCGCGGCTCGGCCCGTTCGATCGACGATTTTAACATCTTCTCCATTCTTGACACCTGCCGGGACCTGTTTAATGATTTTGGCGGACACGAGGGCGCGGCGGGATTCGAGATCGATCCCGAAAAGATCGGCGAACTGAAAGCGCGCCTGCTTGCGAATATCGAGCAGATGATAACTCCCGAGACTTTAATACCCAAAATCGAGATCGATTACGAGATAAATCCCAATCAGATAACGCTCGGGCTGATCAAAGAGCTGGACGTGCTCGACCCCCACGGCCAGGGCAACCCCTCCCCGATCTTCATGACACGCGGGCTGACCCTGACCGACCAGCGCAAGGTTGGGAAAGGCGGCGCGCATCTGAAATTAAAATTCACGGACGGGCAGTCAAGCATTGATACCATCGGCTTCAGAATGGGGAACACGGGCTACAATCTTTCACTTAATAAAAAATACGATATCGCTTATAGCTTGGAAACGAACGTCTGGAACGGATTTGAATCGGCACAGCTTAGCCTGGCCGATATCAAGCCCGCCTGAGGCGGGCAGGGAGGCAGGAACATGAACATACTGGTCATCGGTTCGGGCGGACGAGAGCACTCGCTGTGCTGGAAGCTGGCGCAGAGCCCTAAAGCGTCAAAAATATTCTGCGCGCCGGGCAATCCCGGCACCGCGCAGGTCGCGGAGAATGTGAATATCGCGTCCGAGGATATTTTGGGCCTGCGGGATTTTGCCAAACACAACAAGATAGATCTGACCGTGGTGGGCCCGGAGGCGCCGCTGGTGGAAGGGATCGTCGATGAGTTCGAATCGAATGGGCTCCCAATTTTCGGCCCCGATAAAAAAGCGGCGCTGATCGAGGGGAGCAAGATATTTTCCAAGAACTTGATGAAAAAATACAACATCCCTACCGCCGATTTTATGACCTTTACCGACGAAGAAGAAGCCCATAAATTTATCAAGAAGATCGGCGCGCCGCTGGTGGTAAAAGCAGACGGCCTGGCCGCGGGCAAAGGCGTGATCGTATGCTTAACCGAGGATGAAGCGAAGCGCGCGGTAAACCGGATACTTAGGGAAAAAGAGTTCGGAGACGCGGGCAATGAAATAATCATCGAAGAATGCCTGACAGGAGAAGAAGTATCGATCCTTTGTTTTACCGACGGCAAGACGATCATCCCGATGGCTTCCGCCCAGGACCACAAACGAGTAAATGACAATGATACCGGCCCCAATACCGGAGGAATGGGCGCTTATTCCCCCGCCCCCATCGCCACCGACGATCTGCTGCAGCAGGTCCATCGCAATATCCTGATGCCGACGATCACCGGGATGGAAGCGGAAGGTCATCCCTACAAAGGGATCCTGTACGTCGGCCTGATGCTTACCAAGGACGGACCTAAGGTTCTCGAATACAATGCCCGTTTCGGCGATCCGGAAACGCAGTGCATTTTGCCGCGGCTCAAATCCGATCTGCTGGATGTCATGGAAAAAGTTGTAAGCCGCAAGCTGGATACTGTCCGTTTAGACTGGGATCTCCGCCCCGCCGTCTGCGTGGTGCTGGCGGCCGGAGGATATCCGGGAAATTACAAAAAAGGGATCGAGATCACGGGACTTGAGAACGCCCGCGAACTGGACGACGTGATCGTATTCCACGCCGGCACCGCGGAAAAAGAAGGAAAGATCGTGACCGCGGGAGGACGAGTACTCGGTGTGGTAGGTCTGGGTGATACAATACGGCACGCGATCGACCGCTCCTATCTGGCGGTCAAATTGATCGATTTCAAGGACATGCATTACCGCAAGGACATTGGGCGGAGAGCGCTGAAGCATGGCAAGTAAAATCCGAAATCCGAATCTCCGAAATCCGAACAATGAAGAACTATTAATCGCCACCACCAATCAGCATAAGATCAAAGAGATAGCGCATATTTTAAAAGGGATACGGGTTATGGGGAACGGGATACGGGTCAATGAAGACGGAAGAACATTTGAAGAAAATGCGATAAAAAAGGCGAAGGCCGTGGTAAGAAAGTTCGGTCAATCCGCGATCGCGGACGATTCCGGCCTCATAGTAAATTGTTTGCAAGGGAAACCGGGTATTAAGTCTGCACGATTTGCAACCCCACCCACCCCAGAGAACCTCTGCCGTAAATTACTAAAAAAAATGGCCAGCTGCAAAGCGCGGGGAGCCAAATTCGTTTGCGTGATCGCGCTGGTCTATCCTTCGGGCAAAGTTAGGACGTTCAAGGGAGTATGCCATGGCAGGATCATCAAAAAAATGCGCGGCAAAGAGGGTTTTGGATACGATCCGGTCTTCCGCCCCTGCGGGCTTAAGAAAACTTTCGCGGAAATGCCGCCGGCAATAAAGAACCGCATTAGCCACCGGGCTATGGCGCTTAAAAAGTTAAAAGATTATCTGGCGGTCAATCCAATTCGCTGAACATGTCGTCGATCCGGTCCCTAAGCGCCATTCGCCTTAATTTTTGTTTCCTTCTGATAAAATATATCACCGCGGCAATGATTACCAGCGCGGCAAAAAGCAGTTCAAACATCAGGCGTTCTTATTTTTCTGGAACAGCCAGATATACAATATTTCGAGAATGCCGGCCGTGTTGATCACCAAAAGCGCGATAAACCAGTAAAGCTGGTTGTTGCGCGCCGATTTCCAGAGCGCGAACCCTTTCCAAATAACGGACCAGACGATCAGAACGATCAAAGCCAGATCTTTTACTCCCAATGCCATAAGATCAGCTCCTTTGCCTGATAATTATACTACTTAGTGATATAATTTGAACATGCGGACTTTAAGAAATATATTCGGCTGGCAGACCGTCTTAGGCCTGCTGCTTGTGATCCTATCCGGAGCGTTATATCTTTTGCACTACGAGATCTTTCACGATCCCTATCACATGCTCTACTATGTACTGCTTGACCTGGCCTTTATCCCGCTTGAAGTCCTGCTGGTGACCATCATCATCCACCAGTTGCTCGACAGCCGGGAAAAAGGGGCCAGGATGGAAAAGCTCAATATGGTCATCGGCGCGTTCTTCTCGGAGGTCGGCACCCATTTACTTACCCTTTTGTCCGACATGGACCCGCGGTTGGAAGAGATCAAAAAAGAACTGATCGTGCGGCACAACTGGTCGAACGAGGAGTTTAAACGGGTCAGCCGGCGGCTCCGCCAATATGAATATTCAGTGAATATTGGGGAAGTCGATCTTAATGAATTGAAGAACATATTGGTCGGTAAAAGGAACTTCATGCTCCGCCTGCTTGAAAACCCGAATCTGCTGGAGCACGAAACGTTCACCGATCTGCTCTGGGCGGCGTTCCATTTTACCGAGGAACTCGCCAGCCGCAAGACATTAACAGATCTTCCGCAGACCGACCTTACGCATCTTGAGAACGACATTAAAAGAGTTTACGTTCTTCTGGCCGGACAGTGGCTGGATTATATGAAGCATTTAAAGGAGAACTACCCGCATCTTTTCTCTCTCGCCATCCGGATGAACCCGTTTGACGAAACCGCCTCGCCGATCGTGAAATAGCGATTGGGGAATTTGCGCCGCGAAGGAATTGAACCTTCAACCTTGACATTAAGAGTGTCCTGCTCTGCCAATTGAGCTAGCGGCGCACGAAAAAAAAGCGGGAGACGAGGCTCGAACTCGCGACCCTCACCTTGGCAAGGTGATGCTCTACCAACTGAGCTACTCCCGCTCGCGTAGTAGTTATTTTAGCACGACACGGCTTAAATTTCAAAATCGGGGCGACTGGATTTTCCGCCAAAGGCGGATCCGCCTCCGGCGGAGAACCAGGAAACTGCCCGATTTGGTTTTAAACTATCGGGGCGACTGGATTTGAACCAGCGACCTCGTGGTCCCAAACCACGCGCTCTACCAAGCTAAGCTACGCCCCGTTAAAAATAACCAACCGAAAAAAAAGAGCGGGAGACGGGATTCGAACCCGCGACCTCCAGCTTGGAAGGCTAGAGCTCTACCAACTGAGCTACTCCCGCTCGTTCATAAAAATCTTACTATATCCCGGATTTGAAAGCAAGAAAAAGCAATGCTATACTTAAATGAAAATATGGCGGCCTTGGTGTAGAGGCAACACAGCAGATTGTGGTTCTGCTATCAGGGGTTCGATTCCCCTAGGCCGCCCCATCGATTGAATCGCTTCACCCGCCCCGATCAACCCTTTTCTTCAATTTTAATGCATAAAACGGTAAGGTCAACTTGAAAAGAGGTCCAGTTTCAATTATTATGGAACCATTCGATCAGATGTTATGCGCGGGCCCGTAGCTCAGGTGGATAGAGCAACAGATTTCTAATCTGTTGGTCGGAGGTTCGAGTCCTCTCGGGCCCGCAACGAACATCTAATTCCCTCTCTGCGCGCGCCAGTAGCTCAGATGGATAGAGCGATTGCCTTCGAAGCAATAGGTCGCGGGTTCGATTCCTGCCTGGCGCATGCTTCGTTGGAAAACGAGAGGCTGGCAAAGTTTATCCCGATCCGATCGGGAAACCAGTAGGCTGGAGGTTCGAATCCTCCCGGGCGCACTTTTTGGGCGAGTGGTGGAACTGGCAGACACGCATGGCTTAGGACCATGTGCCGTAAGGCTTGGAGGTTCGAGTCCTCTCTCGCCCATTTATCCTGATACCGCGTAAACTATTTCGGCTATTTATGGTATAATATGCCGATATGAAAATAACCAAAAACGAACGTTCCGGCAATACCGCGACCCTTCAGATCGAGCTTGATTATTCCGAATTTATAAAAGCCCGCGAAGACGCCCTGCTCGAGGCCAGCCGTCAGATAAATATGCCCGGTTTCCGCCCCGGCAAGGCGCCCAAGGCGATGATCGAAAAGACGGTCGACCCGAAATACGTGGAAGAGCGCGCCGCCCAGCATCTTATTTCGGACGCCTATCCGCAGATCATAAAGGAAGCCGGGATCGATCCCGTCGATTATCCTTCCATTGACCTGCTCGCGCTCGAACCCGATAAGCCCTTTCGATTCCAGCTCAAGGTCGAGATTTATCCCGAAGTAAAGCTCGGCCGCATTAAAGGCTTGAGCGTGGAGAAAAAACCGACCGCGGTCTCGGACGATGATGTGATCAAGGTTCTGGGCAACCTCCAGAACCGGTTCGCCCGGAGCGTCGAGATCACCGACCGCGGCATCGCCGAAGGGGACAATGTCGACTGCGAGATCGCGGCCGATGTGGAAGGCGTGGAAGTCAAGCGCTGGCCCAGGAAGCTCCAGCATCTTCCGATCGGCGCCGGGCTCATCAGCCCCGATTTTGACCGTAAAATAACCGGCATGAAGATCGGCGAGACCAAAGAGTTCAAGCTTTCTTTCAAGCCCGACCATTTTGTCGCGGAGGTCGCCGGCAAGGAAGTCTCTTTTAAAGTAACGGTAGAGAAGATCCACGGCCACGAGCTTTTGCCGCTGGACGATGAATTCGCCAAGGCGGTCAGCCGGTACGGCACACTCTCCGAGTTAAAGGAAGAAATAAAACGCTCGCTGGAGCTTGAGAAAAAAGAAGAAGCGGAAGCGGATATCAAGAACCGGCTGATCGAAGAAGTGCTCAAGGGCGCGAAGCTCGAAGTGCCCGGGGCCCTTGTCAATTACGAGATAGACCTGATGATCGACGAGCTTAAGGGATCGCTCGCGCAGAGCAATCTAACAATCGAATCGTACCTTAAGGGGATAAAGAAGAGCGAAGATGAAATGAGAGTGGAGCTTGCCAACCCCGCCACCCAGCGCGCCAAGGGAAAGATCGTGCTCAAGAAGATATCCGAGATCGAAGGTCTGACCGTCACCCCGCAGGATATTGACCAGGAGATCCGCCTGATGGCACAGGGCGCGGACAAGCCGGAAGAAGAATATAAAGGCGAGTTGGGCGAAGGCGGCCTGCATTACATCAAGGATTATCTTTTAAGAAAAAAGGCGCTCGATTACCTGGTCGAGCACGCCGAGATAAAGCAAAGCTAGGAGGAAAAACATGATCGAAAAATCACAATTGATCCCGATGGTCGTCGAGCAAACCTCAAAGGGTGAAAGGGCATATGACATCTTCTCCCGCCTGCTGAAGGAGAGGATCATTTTTATCGGCACGGTGATCGATGATGAGATCGCAAATCTAATAATAGCGCAGATGCTGTTTTTGGCGGCGGAAGACGATGCAAAAGATATCAACTTCTATATCAACTCGCCGGGCGGCGTGGTGACCGCGGGCCTGGCCATTTACGATACCATGCAGTATCTGAAGTGCCCCATAACAACCATCTGCGTGGGACAGGCGGCAAGTTTCGGCGCGGTGCTCCTGGCCGCGGGCGACAAAGGCAAAAGGTTCGCCCTGCCCAATGCCCGCATCATGATCCACCAGCCGCTGGGCGGAGCGCAGGGCGCGGCCACGGACATCGAGATCCAGACCAAAGAGATATTGAGGATGAAAAAATTGCTCATCGATATTCTGGTGAAGCATACCGGCCAGCCGATCTCGAAAGTGGAAAAGGATTCGGACCGAGATTTTTACCTGGGGGCCGCAGAAGCGGTCGAATACGGATTGATCGACCAGGTGATAACCCAGAAAAAGGGCAAGGAAGAAAAAAAGACCAAATAATGACCCCTGAACAAAAGCCGGAAAAAGACAAACCCGAAAAACTCTCCGAGTGGAAAGAAGAACTGCCTTTAATTCCGCTCCGGAACATGGTCGTTTTTCCGCAAATGATCGTTCCCCTGTTCATCGGCCGCACCAAATCCATCAAAGCGCTCGAAGGCGTAATGGAAAAAGAGAAGATGGTCGTCTTCGTGACGCAGAAAAGCGAAGAGATCGAGGAACCCAACGTTAAGGACCTGGTCTCGATCGGGACCCTCTCCGAGATCGTTCAGCTCCTCTCCCTGCCCGACGGCACCACCAAGATATTAGTAGAAGGCATTGCCCGGGTCAAGATCGACAAGGTAGTGCAGGAGGCCCCCTACTTCCGGGCCAAGATCACCCGGATCGTCGAGCCGGAAGGCCTGACGATCGAGGCGGAAGCGCTGGTACGCAACGTTATTAAAAATTTTGAGGCCTATGTAAAGCTGAACAAGCGGATCCCGCCGGAAACATTAATGTCCATCATCAATGTCGATCATCCCGGAAGGCTGGCCGATCTTATCACCTCCTACCTCACCCTCAAAGTTGAGGACAAACAGGCCATCCTGGAATCGGTCCAGATCGAAAAACGGCTCAAGAAACTGTTTGACATAATCGAGAAAGAGGTCGAGATCCTGGAGGTAGAGAAAAAGCTCCAGGGCAAGGTGCGCAAGCAGATCGAAAAAGTCCAGAAAGAATACTATCTCAAGGAAAAGCTCCGCGCGATCCAGGAAGAGCTGGGAGAAGAGGTTGAGGATGAGGGTGAGGCCGACCAACCGGAGCTGAAAGAATACAAGAAAAAGATCGAAGCGGCCAAGCTTCCGTCAGAGGTAAAAGAAAAGGCGGAAAAAGAGCTTGACCGCTTGAGGAAAATGCCTTCGATGGTGGCGGAAGCGACCGTTATCCGCACTTATCTGGACTGGCTGGTGGAGCTCCCCTGGAAGAAAAAGACCAAGAGCAAATTCGACATCAACGATGTCAAGAAAATATTAAACGATGACCACTTCGGGCTCGAAAAGGTGAAAGAGAGGATCGTCGAGTACTTCGCCGTCCTCCAGCTCACCGGAAAGATCGGCAGCACCATACTCTGCCTGGTCGGGCCGCCCGGGGTCGGTAAGACGTCCATTGCCTCCAGCATCGCCCGCGCGATGGGAAGAAAGTTCGTCCGCGTGGCTCTGGGAGGAGTGAGGGACGAGGCCGAGATCCGCGGCCATCGGCGCACCTATGTGGGCGCGATGCCCGGCCGCGTCATCCAGTCGATCCACAAGATCGCGGTCAACAATCCCGTGTTCCTCCTCGATGAGATCGACAAGATGGGAACGGACTTCCGCGGCGATCCCGCTTCCGCCCTGCTCGAGGTGCTCGATCCCGAACAGAACAAGGCCTTCTCCGACCACTACCTGGAAGTGATGTTCGATCTTTCCGACGTGTTCTTCATCACGACCGCGAACCAGCAGGAGCCGATCCCCCGTCCCCTCCGCGACCGCATGGAAATAATCGAGATGTCCGGCTACACCGAGGACGAAAAGCTCAACATCGCGAAGGGATACCTTATTCCAAAAGAACTGGAGAAGCACGGATTGAAGAAGGAGCAGGTGGAGCTGGCCGACGACGCGGTCGCGCTCATCATCCGCGAATACACCAGGGAAGCCGGGGTCAGGAACATTGAAAGATCGATCGCCACCATCCTGCGCAAGATCGCGACCGAGATCGTGTCTTCCGGCGAGAAGAAAGAAAAGACCAAAGTAACAAAAGAGATGATCGAAAAATATCTGGGCGCGCCCAAATACCGTTACGGATTGGCGGAAGAGACCGATGTGGTCGGGGTCGCCACCGGCCTGGCCTGGACCGAAGTCGGCGGGGATACCATTCCCATTGAGGTCACGACCATGAAAGGCCGCGGGGGGCTGACCATCACCGGCCAGCTAGGGGAAGTGATGCAGGAATCGGCCAAGGCCGCCATGAGCTACGTCCGGTCCCGCGCCGACGAACTGGGGCTTGAGGACGGTTTTTATCGTAAATACGATATTCACATCCATGTGCCCGAAGGCGCGGTGCCCAAGGACGGCCCGTCCGCCGGCATCACCATCGCCACCGCCCTCACCTCCGCCATCAGCGGCATCGCGGTGCGAAAGGACGTGGCCATGACCGGAGAGATAACGCTCCGGGGAAAGGTTTTACCAATCGGGGGAATAAAGGAAAAGTTCCTGGCGGCGCACCGGGCCGGCATCAGAAATATCATCTATCCTTTTGACAATAAAAAGGACCTTGATGAGATCAAGAAAGAGCTCCCCTCCGATCTTAAATTCTATCCGGTAAAAGAAATGGATGAGGTTTTAAAGGTTGCCTTAGTCAAACCGCCGTCCGCATTGAAGTCAAAAGAAAAGAAGACCGAAGAGAAAGAAACACCCCTAAAAAAAACGCCTCCGTCCATCGAAGGGCAGATGTTCGCGTAGATGGAATACAAACAAACCCTGAACCTGCCCAAGACCGATTTTCCCATCCGCGCCAATTTAAAAGGAGTGGAAGAGGAATGTTTAAACTTATGGAAAGAACATGATACTTACCGGGCAATGCTTGAAAAAAATAAAACCGGAGGGACCAACCGATATATTTTGCATGACGGACCTCCTTACCCCAACGGCGATATCCATCTTGGCCACGCGCTGAATAAAATATTGAAAGATATCATCGTTAAATACAAGAACATGGCCGGATATTATTCCCCGTATGTCCCCGGCTGGGACTGCCACGGTCTGCCGATCGAGACCCAGCTGATAAAAGAGCTGGGGGAAAAGAGAAAAGGATTGAGCCCGGTCGAGTTCCGGATGCACTGCCGAGATTACGCGCTGAAATACGTCGATCTGCAGAAAGAAGAATTCAAGCGCCTGGGGGTGTTCGGCGACTGGGATAATCCGTACCTGACCTTGAACCCGATCTATGAAGGGAAGATCGCCGAGGTGTTCGGGAAGCTGGCGGAGAGAGGCTATGTTTACCGGGGATTAAAGCCGATCCACTGGTGCCCCACCGACCAGACCGCGCTGGCGGAAGCGGAGCTCGAATACGAGGATGACCGGTCGCCTTCGATCTATGTTAAATTCGAAATCCTAAATCCGAAATCCGAAATCCTAAACAAATTCAAATCTCAAAATCCAAATTTCAAAACTCTATTAGAAATCCCCTGGTCGGTCGTGATCTGGACAACGACCCCCTGGACACTTCCTTCCAATGTAGCGGTCGCGGCGCATGAGGACCTGGAATATGTGTTCCTGAAGGTCTGTGATCAAGGAAAAGAAGAAGTGTACATAGTCGCTGAAGGGCTGATGGAAGATTTCGTGAAACGATTGGAACTTAAAGAGCACACGATCATTGAAAAAACCAAAGGTAGATTTCTGGAAGGCCTGCTCTGCCAACATCCGTTCATCAACCGCGAGGTTCCCGTAGTGCTCGATGAGCTGGTTACACTCGAACAGGGGACCGGTTTTGTCCACATCGCCCCCGGCCACGGGATCGAAGACTATCAGGTCGGGCTGAAATATAAATTGCCGATCATCATGCCAGTCGATGCCAAAGGCAATTTTGACGATACAGTCCCGGATTTCATCAAGGGAAAGAACTATGACGAAGCCAACAAACTGATAACCGAAAAGATGAAAGCGGACGGGGCCCTGTTAAAACTGGAATTCATCAAGCACTCCTACCCTCACTGCTGGCGGTGCAAGAAACCGGTGATCTTCCGCGCCACCGAGCAGTGGTTCATCTCCGTCGATCATAATGATCTCAGGACTAAGTCGCTTGAAGCGATCGGGAACACAAAATGGTTCCCTTCCTGGGGAGAGAACCGGATCCGCGGCATGGTGGGATCTCGGCCCGACTGGTGCATTTCCCGCCAAAGGACCTGGGGCGTGCCCATCCCCGCTTTCTATTGCGAAAAATGCGGCAAGCCGCAAACGACCGGGGTCTTCAACCAGGCGATCATAAAACTGTACTCGGAAGAAGGGACCAATGCCTGGTTCACAAAAGAAGCGGACCAGATCCTCCCGGCCGGGACCAAATGCCCCGACTGCAGAAATGATAAATTCAGAAAAGAAACGGACATACTTGACGTCTGGTTTGAATCCGGGTCGTCGCACGCGGCGGTGCTTGAAACGAATCCGCAATTGAGCTGGCCGGCCGACCTTTATCTTGAGGGATCGGACCAGCACCGCGGCTGGTTCCAGTCGTCCCTTCTGATCGCGATGGGATATAAAGATAAGCCTCCGTTCAGGTCCGTATTGACCCACGGCTTTACGATCGACGATCACGGAAAGAAGATGAGCAAGTCGCTGGGGAATGTGGTCAATCCCCAGGAGGTAGTAAAAAAATACGGCGCCGATGTTCTGCGGTTGTGGGTCGCCTCGACTGATTTCCGCAACGACATGGCGGCATCAGACACGATATTAAAGCAGGTGCAGGACGCGTACCTGAAAATAAGAAATACCTGCCGGTTCCTTTTAAGCAATCTGAACGACTTTACCCCAACCAACAAGCCTGAAAATTTATTGGAGATAGACCGCTGGGTGCTCTTGCGCCTCAATCGGTTGGTTGAAAGAGTAACCAAAGCCTACGATGAGTTCGAATTCCATCTCGTTTATCACGGATTGTATGATTTTTGCGTGAACGATTTATCGGCCCTCTACTTGGACATATCAAAGGACCGCCTTTACTGTGATGGGAAAGAATCTCTTGAGCGCCGGTCAGCCCAATTCGCGATGAATGAATTATTAATAACTATGGTCAAGCTGATGGCTCCAATCCTATCGTTTACAACAGAAGATATCCTCAAATATATTATGGTGCCAGGATGCAGTGTTTTTCTACTGGATTTTCCCAAGGTAAACCACGGGTATCTTGATGATAATTTGGAACTCAAATGGAATTTAATTTTGGGAATAAAAGAAAAAGTCAATTTTGTCCTTGAAGGAAATAGATTTAACAAGCTAATTGGATCATCTTTGGATGCAGAAGTGGATTTATTAGCTTCGAGCAGTGATTATCCCGCACTTAAATCCGTCGAGAATCTATTGCCCATGATTTTTATTGTTTCCAAAGTTAACCTTAAACAGGGGCCACATACCGTTCCAGGAGTAACACCCGCATCAGGACAAAAATGTATTCGCTGTTGGAAATTGAATGAATCCATGGGCAAACACCATGATCATCCCGGCCTGTGCGACCGCTGTGCAGACGTCGTAAGCCGCATATAAAAATACATATTTATTGTCCCCTTTTCTTTGAATGACAAAGAAAAGGGGATGAAAAGAAATCATCTAGGGGCTATGCCCCTAGAAACCCCTTAGACCTTCGTAAGCCCTAGCTGCTCCGCTTCTACCGCCAATAGCCGTTAATAAATTTCTCTCCGATGAAAGTAACTCGCTTCGCAACTCTCCACCCCTCCCTTTTATGTAACACCCCACGAAGGTCACATTTAAAAATATAATGCCCGGCGATTTCTTTTTCCTTATTTTGGGCGGTGGTCGGGGGACCATTGCGAGCTCCGTTTAATTCCCCGGAGCGAGCTTGGGGAGGCGGTGAGTAGTCGGGGGTCAGGGAGGTGAAAAATAGAAATCGCCTAGACCTTTTTTGTTTCTTTTTTGGGGCTATGCCAAAAAAGAAAGAGAAAAATGATTTGTTTTATCAGGAATTCCCCATTTAAGAAACACCCCCACGAAGGTCACATTATTGATAGTTGCCCCTCTCCCGCTAACATGATAAAATTAATTTAACATGAACAAAATACTTAAACTCGGCATTCCAAAGGGCAGTCTGCAGGAGACCACGGTCCAATTGTTGAAAAAAGCGGGCTATAACGTGCACGTCAGCGAAAGATCGTACTATCCGGACATTGACGATGCGGAGATATCCTGCATGCTCATTCGCGCCCAGGAAATGCCCCGTTATGTTGAAAGCCAGATCCTGGACGCGGGAATAACCGGCATCGATTGGGTTATGGAATCGGGGAAAAAAGTTTCCCGCGTGGCCGACCTGATCTACGCCAAACAGGGATTGAGGAAGGTCCGCTGGGTGCTGGCCGTCCCCGAAAGCTCAAAGATCAAGGGAGTGAAAGACCTTAAAGGGAAAAGGATCGCGACCGAACTGGTCAATGTAGTAAAGAACTGGTTAAAACAGAACAAAGTGACGGCCGAGGTCGAATACTCCTGGGGAGCGACCGAAGCCAAACCGCCGGAGCTGGCCGACGCCATCGTCGAGCTGACAGAGACCGGTTCATCACTCCGTGCGAACAAACTGAAGATACTTGAGACCGTGCTCGAATCGAACACGGTGGTCATATCGAACAAGACCGCCCTCGCCGATCCATTTAAAAAACAGAAAATGGACAATCTGATAATGCTGCTTCAGGGCGCGCTTAATGCTGAGGAAAAGGTCGGTTTGAAGATGAACGTTCCCGCCCACAAGGTAAAAGAAGTGCTGGCGCTGCTGCCCGCGCTGCAAACCCCTACTATTGCCGAACTGTCCGATTCAAGGTTTGTCGATATCGACACGATCATCTCCGAACGCACGGTCCGCGAACTGATACCCAAGCTGAAAAGAGCGGGCGC
>CAIYXV010000112.1 GCA_903930225.1 uncultured bacterium
CCATTTTATGGCTTCAGACGACAAAATATTACCGGGATTGTATGAGAGATCAATGGGAATGCTGTCAAAATATCCGGAAGCCGGGCTTTGCTGTTCGGATCTGATATTGTTTAACGGCAAAACTACAAAAGAAAATCGGATGTTCCTAAGCGAACAGGCCGGCTACTTTCCTCCGCGTGAAACGTTGAACTTGTTCTTAAAAGAGAAATTCTCTCCGGTGCAGTCCAGCACGACAATTGTTAAGCGAAAGGCACTTCTTAACGCGGGCGGATTCCGTCCGGAATTGCGATGGTCGATCGATGCGTTCGCGTTCGATGTCGTAAGCTTTAGGGAAGGGCTTTGCTACGTTCCTGAGGCACTGACTATGGTGCGGAGCCATTTAGGCCAATACGGCGAAAGAAGATATAAGGAGCGCGGTCTTGAAAGAGAGATAATCGCAAAAATGATCGCGCTGGTCCGATCTCCTCAATACGCGGATGTTTTGCCGATGTTTAAACAAACCGCTCCCTTTTCGACTTTGCCGTTTGAAGTCTTAAAGGTAGCGATAAGTAAAAGAGAAAATTGGGATTTTATATCACCGAAACTGCTTAAGTTTGTCGCGTATGATCTGCTCACAGGTTTTATGTCAAAAATAATGCCTTCCTCTTTGTATATTAGGGCCAGGGAATATTACAGAAATCTGCTCAAGAAGCGGGGGAGTATTTAAATGCCGGAAATAAGCGTTATAATCCCGACGTTTAACCGGGAAACATTTATCGGGGATGCGATCGATTCCGCGCTTAACCAGACATTTTTGGATCTTGAGATCATTGTAGTCGATGACGGTTCAACGGATAATACCCGTAAAATAGTCGCCGCGTATAAGGATCCGCGGATCAAATACGTTTATATTGATAATTCCGGTCTTGCCGCCGCGAGGAATAAAGGGATCACAGAGTCCCGGGGAAGCTATCTGACCTTTCTTGATTCGGACGATATTTTATATAAAAATGCGTTGGATGTGCTGTATGAAAATATAAAAAAACGCAAGGTGATGATGCTCTATTCGAATTGTTGTTTGGCAGGGGAAGAAAAAAACATTCCTTTCGGTCTTAAATTCAAGAAAAAACATTATGAAGGGAAGATCTTTGAAACATTACTTTTAAAAGGCAATTTTATTTCCTGTCTGGGGATATTGATCGATCGGAGAGTGGTTGATACTGTCGGATGCTTTGACCCTAATTTTAGGAGGCTTGAAGATTGGGAGTATTTTCTCCGCATCGCAAAAAAACATGAGATTGGTTATGTTGATGAAACGTTGTCGGAATACCGCTTTCACGGTGGCAATATGACCGATGACTATGAGAGCCAAAATATGGCTAAGATCAAAGTTATCAGGACGATAGACGAGAAGATCGGGATAGAAAATAAAATAAAAAGACGGGCTCTGGGGCGAGTGCTTTTTTCGTTGGGCAGGATATATTTGATCCAAAAGGATAAAAGGGCGAAGAGCGTGATATTTGAAGGGTTGAAGGAAAGCCCCTTTAGCGGTACCGGATATTGGCTTTTTGTTATATCATTATTTAATAAGGATGCGGCGTATATCTTGATCAACGCGACCGAATCGGTTTACACTCTGCTTTTTTCCATATTGGGGAGGCATAGGAAAGTTGCGCCTCCGGTCAATGGCGGAAAATAAATAGTACGGAAATGCGGGGAGACGTAATATAATGCCAATGAGGGATTAGGATAAAATGAAAGCGATAATCGATCTTTTGATCATCAATGTTTCGGTTGTAATGGCCTTTGTGCTGCGCGAGTTGTGGGGCAGTTTTCCGGACAAGCCTCCTTCGTTCTTTATGGGCAAATATCTTTTAACTATTCTGGCGCTTAATCTTGTTTATTTGTTCCTGCTCTGGATCCTCGGCGCCTACGACCGAAGGCAAAAAAGGGCTCTGCTTGAGGAATTTGTCCTGATCTTTGGGGTTATCTCTACCGGTCTTTTTGTCCTGCTCACGTTCCTTTTTATGGGGAGAATGTGGTGGATGTCGCGGGGGATCATTTACATGTTTTGGGCGTTCTCTATCGTACTGCTATGCCTTTCGAGAATGGCAACGCGGGGAAAAACACCGAGGGACACTCTGGTAGTTGACCTTTCGCGAACGTTAAAAGAGCTTGAAAACAGAAAAAAGGCGCTGGAAAAAACCATTCTTGAACCGGTATCGATCGTTATTGTCACTTACAACAGCCGGGAAAAGATCGGAGGCTGTTTAGACTCGCTGTTAAAAGCCGATCTTAAAATAAAAAATGAGATTATAGTCGTGGACAACGCGTCTCTGGATGATACGGCCGCAATGATAGCTGATAAATATCCGCGGATCAGATTGATCAAGAACCAGAATAATCTTGGATATTCCAAAGCGGTCAATCAGGGCATCCGGGCCGCGGGATCAAACTTGATCCTGATCCTTAATCCGGATATGACAGTGTTCCCTGGAACGATCGAAGTAATGATGGAATATATGATCATTAATCCCGAGGTTGGCCTGGCTGGCTGCAAGCTCCTCAACCGGAACGGCAGTTTGCAGTATTCCGCCAGGCGGTTTTTAGATCTGCGCACTTATTTGTACCGGTTCACCCCGTTGCGCGGCCTGTTGAAGGGTAGCGCGCTTGAAAGATCGTACCTTATGCAGGATTGGGACCATAATGAAGACCGCGACGTCGATTGGGTGTTGGGAGGTTGCATGCTGGGCACAAGATCGGCGATCAATAAAGTCGGGCTGATGGACGAGAACCTCTTTTTATACTTTGAGGATACCGACTGGTGCTTCAGGATGTGGGACAAAGGATATCGGGTCGCCTATATCAAAAGCGCGGTGATGGTGCACGAGCATTTGCGCTTAAGCGCGAACCGGCTTTTAAGCCGCCCCGCCTATGAACATTTTAAAAGCCTTTTATATTATTTAAGGAAACATGGATTGCAGTTCCCGAAGAATTGTCCCTCGAGCTGGGAATAAATAATGGTAAAATACTGATATGAAAATAATCGAAGTTAAAGAACTCGCGCTTCCGGGCGTAAAAGTTGTCCGTTACGCCCGCTTTGGGGACGCCCGCGGTTTTTTCTCTGAATCTTATAGAAGTTCGGACCTCAAAAATGATCCCCGACTGGCGTTCCTTAAGAATGTGGAATTCTTGCAGATGAACGAAAGTTATTCCCGGCCGAATACCGTCCGGGGACTGCATTTTCAGTGGAACCCGTACATGGGAAAGCTGGTAAGGACCTTAAGGGGAAGAATGGTGGATATTTTCCTTGACATCAGAAAAGGATCGGCGACTTTCGGCCGGGCGGCCATGTACGATATGCCGTCCGATCTTGGCGCCGATTTTTCGGAATGGATCTGGATCCCGCCCGGTTTCGCCCACGGGAATTATTTTACCGTTGAAAGCCAGATCGAGTATTTTTGCTCGGGCGAGTACAGCCCCGGCTGTGAAGCGGGGATCTCCCCGTTCTCGAAAGACATCAACTGGGATCTTTGTCCTGAAAATTTGATGAAAGAATTCATTAAGATCAAGAACGGCGCTCCGTTGATCACGGATAAAGACAAAAACGGTTATTCGGTCGCGGAATGGGAAAAAAATCCCAGAGCTGATAATTTTAAGATCCGTGCCCTGTAAACTCCAAATGAAAATTAAAATACTGCTGTTCGTCTTATTTATTATCCTGATCGGTTGGCTTAGCTATCCTTGGATCTTGAATTCAATGGCCGGTTTTCTGGTCGTGCAGGGTAAGTTAAGCAAGGCGGACGCGATCCTGGTCCTTGCCGGAGACAGTAACGGAGAGCGAGTCGCTCAAGCAGTGGCACTCTATAAGAACGGATGGGCTCCCCGGCTGGTGATGAGCGGCGGACCGGCGGTATGGAGCCTAACCTATGCCCGGAACATGCGGAACCAGGCGAAATATCTTGGGGTTCCGGATAAAGATCTTTATCTTCAGGACAAGTCGGAGTCAACCTACGAAGATGCCAAGTTTTCATTGCCTATTTTAAAAAACCTGGGAGCACGCAAGATAATACTGGTCTCTTCTCCGTATCACATGAGGCGCGCCACGCTGGTGACCCGCAAAATGTATCGCTCAAGCAACATTGAGATCATTCCGTATCCGGTGCAGCAGTCAAGATGGAAGAGCGACGGCTGGTGGAAGCGGCACGAGGACACGCAAATGGTGGTCTGGGAATATATGGCCATGATCGAATATTTATTGAAGGGCTGGCTGATATAAGGTAAGATGATAATATGAAGACGGCGGTGATCGGCGCGGACGGACAGCTGGGAAGCGATCTGCGTAAAATAATCCCGGACAATGAACTGATACCCCTTACGATCAAGGATCTTGATATCGCCGATTATGAAAAAACAAGAGCGGTGCTGTTAGCCGCCGCTCCATCTGTTGTGATCAACACGGCGGCTTACCACCGGGTTGACGACTGCGAAATAAATGATAATGAAGCTTACCGCGTGAACGCCCACGGGGCGAAAAACCTATCTCTGATCTGCCGCGAACTGAACATTGATCTGGTGCATATTTCCACCGATTACGTTTTTTCGGGCGACCGAATGTCGCCTTATTCGGAGACCGATCCTCCTGACCCGAAAACCGCCTACGGGATATCAAAGCTGGCGGGCGAGCAATTCGTAAAATACTTAATCCCCGCGCACTATGTTGTGCGGACTTGCGGGCTGTATGGGGTGGCCGGATGCCTGGGGAAGGGCGGGGGCAATTTTGTGGAGAACATGATACGTAAAGCCGCCGCGGGTGAAGCGATAAAAGTAGTGGATGATGAGATCGTCGGCCCGACCTATACATTTGACCTTGCGCAAAAAATATGGGAGCTGGTCAGAACAAAAAAGTACGGCCTTTATCATATTACCAATTCCGGACAGTGCTCGTGGTGGGAATTCGCTTCCGAGATCTTTAAGATACAAGGAATTGATGTGAAAATTAAAAAGACCAGCGCGGCGGAATTTAAGGCTATGGCCCACCGGCCCAAGTTTTCGATCCTTGAGAATAAAATGCTTGAGCGCTCCGGGCTGTCGGGGATGAGGCCTTGGAAAGAAGCTTTGCGCGCTTATCTTGAGGAAAGAGGCCGGTCCATTAGATGAAGGCCGCTATTGTTCATGATTACCTGATCCAGATGGGCGGGGCGGAACGGGTGGTCGCGGCAATGCATAAATTATTCCCTCAAGCTCCGGTATTTACCTCTGTTTTTCGTAAAAATAAATTATCGGATGATTTTTCTGGCATGGACATCCGGACATCATTTCTGCAGAACTGGCCGCTGATGGACCAGGAATTCAGGCTATATTTCCTGCTATATCCTCTGGCTTTTTACCTGATGGACCTTTCAGGCTATGACCTTGTGATTTCCTCATCTTCCGCTTACGCGAAAGGGATAAAAAAAAGAAAAGGACAGCTGCATATTTGTTACTGCCATACTCCCATGCGGTTCGCCTGGAGATTTGATGATTATATTAGAATGCAGGGGCTTGGAAATCTTTCTGCCGCGGTCCTTTCCCCCTTTATGAGCTTGCTTAGGATGTGGGACCGGTGGTCATCCGATAATGTTGATCATTTTATCGCCAATTCCGCTTTCATCGCTGCGCGTATCAAGTCGATTTATAATCGTGATTCTGTTATAATACATCCGCCGGTAGAAACCTCGGATTTTGATCCCGCCGGAGCCGACGGGGATTATTTTTTGATCGTTTCCCGCCTGCTTTCTTACAAGCGGATCGATATCGCGGTGAATGCTTTTTGCCGTCTTCAATATCCTCTTAAGATCGTGGGAGAGGGGCCGGCGCGACGAGCGCTGGAGAAGATCTCCGGCCCGAATATCGAATTTTTAGGTAGACTGCCGGACGATCAGGTCAAACGGCTTTTTTCCGGCTGCCGGGCGCTGATCTTTCCGGGAGAAGAAGATTTTGGGATCACGCCGATCGAAGCGGCCGCGTCGGGAAGGCCGACCATCGCTTATAGGGGCGGCGGCGCTCTCGAAACAGTGATCGATGGGGAAACCGGCGTGATGTTTAATACGCAGGAATCTTCGGCCCTGGCTGAAGCAGTGATTCGATTTAATGAAATAAAGTTCGACCGATCGCGATTAGCGGCACACGCACGAAAGTTTGATCGGACCGTATTTGAAGAAAAGTTTAGGAGATTTTTGGATGAAATTAAAACATTTTGACCGGGCGATAGAGATACTTTTCGTAGCGATGCTTTTTTTCATTCCGATCATTTTTGACCGCAGGATCGGGATCGTTTTTTCCGGAACCAAATCCGCATTTTTACGCGTTTTTATTATTCTAATCGCGCTCCTGTTTGTTTTAAAGCAGCTCCTGGGCGGAAAGCATATCTTTAAAAGATCCCTGCTGGACTGGCCGGTCCTGGCTTATCTTTTCATCATTGTCGCGGCGACCATTAATTCCGTTAATCCGATCATAAGTTTCTGGGGTTTTTACGGCAGGTATGAAGGCTTAACTACCTGGCTCTGCCTCGGCATTATGTTCTTTATTGTTACTAATTTTTTCTCCGGTACGAAAAAAACAAAATTAATTTCGGCGGCGGTAATGCCGGTGGCGACGGTAATGGCTATTTACGGGATAATTCAGCGTTATGAGCGCGATCCTTATGCCTGGGGCGGAGTGGTCACAAAAGACCGGGTGATCGCGACCATCGGACAGCCGAATTTTCTCGCGGCATATGTGATAATGGCGTTCTTTCTGAGCCTGTTTTTTCTTCTTGAAAACAATAAGCGGGAAGAAAACAGTAAGCCCTTGCCGGCTGATAAACAAACCAAAAAAGCGGGAAAGAGCATCATTAGCGCGAACTGGTTTCTTGATCTTCTGCCTTTGCTTTATTTTATCCTGGTGCCCTTGATCTTTGCCGCTACGATCTTTTCACAGAACGGGATCGATATCGTGGTCTGGTATTTATGCTTCTTTTTAATGACCGCCTGCTCATGCCTTTTTGCTTTTACTTACGAGAGACTGCCAAAGGTCGTTCTTGATGCTCTTATTGTCTGCAGTCTGGGATTGAGCTATCTGGTGCTTTACTACACGCAGAGCCGCGGCGCCTATATTGGTTTTGCGGTTGCCGGCGTTCTTTTTATTATGCTAGTACCCAAGAAGCTGCTTTTTGCCAATTGGAAAAAATTGGGCATTATTGCTCTGATCATTGGATTTGTAACATTGTTTGCCGGAGGAGGATCGCCTTTTGCCCGATACAGCGCGGAGATCAAAATAGATAAGATCGAGCAGCCGGCTTCGACCAATCCCCAGACGAAAGCCATCACGAAAAAGGAAACAAAGACCAATATTGAATTGTCAGGCGCCGCGGGAAGCCGCATTGAAACCTGGAAGAGCGCGGCCGGCATAATTGTCGACCATCCGGTATTCGGGATCGGGCCGGAAGTTTTGAAAATGATATTCCCCCGGTACGAGACCAATCTTTTTAGATTTAAAGAAGCTTTCCACGTAAAGCAGGACCGCTGCCATAATGAGACCTTCGACGTTCCGGTCACAAAGGGTCTGGTCGGATTTTTTGTCTACCTTATTATACTGGGATCGATCTTTGGTTTAGGTTTTAAAAAATGCGCGAAGCTTGATGATAGCAGTAAGATAGTCACGGCATCGCTTCTTTCGGCTATGGTCGCTTATCTGTTCCAAAACCAGTTCAGTTTTGGCGTTATTGCCATTACCTCGCTTTTCTGGGTAGTCTGGGGCATGGTTATGAGCGTTGGTTCTCCCTCGTCCCACGAAGCGGCGGATGACAACCGCGATCTGTCGTGGGATGCCGTTCCCTGGATCCCGGTCGCGCTGGTAACCGCGATCGTGGTTTTTATGATCTTTGTTTCTTTTCAGCAGTTCATGGCCGATCTGCATTTCAAGACCGGAAAATCTTACACTGACATGGGGAATCTTGCGCCGTCGCTTATGGAATTCGATCGATCACTGCAGATCTTCCCATACGAGGGCGGTACGATCACAAACTACGGCATTTCGCTGCTCAACGAATCCCAGCGCGAGCAGGGTGATGCCAGGAATAAAATGGTAGATCAGGCGATATCAGTGTTCGATTTCGGGATGAAGGTCGATCCGTACAACGCCGATAACTTTTACATAACTTCCAGGATCTATTTAATGAAGAACGACCTGAAACGGACGATCGAGCTCGCGCAAAAAACGCTGAAGATAGACCCTTATTACGCGGAAGCGCACCTTTCGCTGGCCGATGCGTACACAAGGATGGGCAAGGCGGATGAGGCCCAGAAAGAATATGACGAAACCTATCGGATCAATCCCAATCTTACCGAGCCAAAAATAAGGACGGGCTGGAAGATGATCGAATCGAACCGGCTTGATCAGGCTTTCCAGCTTTTCCAGGACATGTTGTCGACCGATCCCAGGAACGTTGACGTCCATGATGCGCTGGGAGCGATTTATTTAAAGCGGGGGGATCGCGCCCGGGCAAAAGAGGAATTCGAGCAGGCGCTTGCTTTTGACCCCAATAACCAGTATGCGCACAAGATGCTGCAATGGTTAAAATAATACTTGATGCGGCACTGATCTACTGTTCGTTCCTGCTGGCGTATTATCTGCGTTTTCATACCCTGATGGCATATTTCCCGACCGCGCATATGGGATTTAAGAATTATTCCGGGACCCTTCTGATCGTAGTTATTCTCTGGCTGGCTATTCTTAAGCTGATCGGGCTTTACGATGAAAAACGCTCCCGGATGATAATCGACGAGATCGCCCTGCTTTTCCTTTCTGTTTTAGTCGCGGCTTTCACCCTGTTCGGTTTTCTTTTTCTTTACCGTGGGCTCTGGTATTCGAGGCTTTTAATTATCTGCGCTTTTGTAATTGCGATCATCGGATTGACCCTTGAACGTCTTCTTTTAAACGGCATCTCAAAAATGATGAAGAAATATGGTTTTGGGAGAAAGCGGGTGCTGATACTGGGCGCGGGAAATATGGGGCAGACACTGGCTTCACGATTAAAGACGGACCGCACTTTAGGCGGTGAGCCGGTCGCGTATCTTGACGATGATATAGGAAAGATCGGGAAACTATATAAGAACGTGGCCGTCCTGGGCCCGATCGCTAACATCAAAGAAATAATAAAAAAAGAAAATATAAACGAAGTGATATTCGCCACGACCAAGCTTCCTTATCAGACAACGCTTGATATCATTACCGAATGTGAAGTGCTTAAGGTCAGTTTTAAGATCGTTCCGGGCATCCTGGAAATCATCGCTTCCCGGGTCGACATAGAGGAAATGGGAGGGATCCCCCTCATCACGGTCAAGGAGATCGGACTGAAAGGTTTTAACGCTTTTATTAAAAGAGCGATCGATATTTTATCCTCCGCTTTTTTGCTTGTTATTTTATCGCCGATATTTGCTCTTATTTCCATTCTGGTAAAGATCGATTCCCCGGGAGTGGTCTTTTTCAGCCAGGACCGGGTGGGGAAGGACGGAAAGATATTTAAAATGTTTAAATTCCGCTCCATGATCGCGGGCGCGGATGAGATGATCCCGCAGCTTAAAGAATTGTCCGAGACCGAAGGCCATATCTTCAAGATAAAGGACGACCCCCGGATGACCCGGGTCGGGAAGTGGATCCGGCGGCTGTCGATCGATGAATGGCCGCAGCTTTTAAATGTATTGATCGGCGATATGAGCCTGGTCGGGCCGAGACCTCCGCTGCCCCGCGAGGTGGAAAAATATTCTCCCTGGCACCGGAAACGCCTGCGGATCGCGCCTGGGATAACCGGGCTCTGGCAGGTTTCCGGTCGGTCGCTTCTGCCTTTTGAGGATATGGTGCGGCTGGATATTTATTACATTGAGAACTGGTCGCTGTGGTTTGACGTGAAGCTACTTTTTCGGACGATCTCGGTGGTCCTGACCGCTTTCGGCGCTTATTAAAGTAGGATTATTTTCCCTCTTTTTACTTCCGACCGTCCGGAATCGCTCTGCGCCACCATCGCAAAAAGATAGACCCCGGAAGAAAGCGCTTCCCCCGCGTCGTTTTTCCCGTTCCAGATGATATCTCCATTCACGGTATTGGTCACCGTGCGGGAAAAAAGCTGCGCGCCGTTCAGTGAAAAGATATAAAATTTCAATTCGGCCGGGCGGGAAAGAGAATATCTGATAAGGCATTTCTGTCCGCTCGCGGGAGAAAAGGGATTGGGTCCGTATTGAGCGGCCAGGATTCTAACCGCGCTGCTGTCGTCGATCGAAGCGGCTTTTACCGAAGATCCGTCATAATTCAGCACGAAATCTGTTTCCGGGCCGACATTGCCGACATTGTCCCTGGCGGTCAGTACGACTTCGATCGAACTTAATCCCAGCGGCTGGTCGGGCGTGAATGTGATCTGCCCGTTGCCGGCTTTAACTTTTCCGCTTACTTCCCGGCTCGCGATCTTGATCTTTAAGATCGTTCCGTTCACGTCAATGCCGCTTTCCTCGTCCTTTAGCGGAATAATTATTTGGCCTTGTAAGATCGAGCATTCCTTTTGGCTGACCATAGGCGGGGTCCTATCGATCATGAACGTTCCCGCGCATAAGCCAAGATTCCCGGATGAATCATTCAGCATGACCTTGAACCGGTGCTTGCCGGCCGAAACATCAGATGGTATCCTGATAAATCCGCTAAGGTCATTATCGCTTTCCGAATATATTAGCTTGTCCGGGATGATCTGGTCATCGATTGTTACATCCGCGTCAGCCTCATCCGCGATATTATTGCTTGTATCCCGCACGTTTGCTTCTATCAGTATAGTGGCTCCGCTCTTGTACCATGCGCTGGAGTGGGGCTTAAGCAGGGTAAGCGCGGGCGCATTCTCGTTTAAGATAAGAGAAAAACTTTCGGAAGTGGTATTGCCCGCTTCATCGGTTGCGATCAGAGTGATCCGGTTCACGCCGGAGGCGAGCGGGACCGCCTGCGTAAAAGAAAGACCGATCGGTTGGACCGGAATGGAATTTACGGTGATCAGACATTCCTCCGATATTGTCCCCTGAATATTTACCGACGAAGTGTTGACGATCGTATCCGGTTCCGGCTGGGTTACGGTGATCACGGGTGGTGACCGGTCGATTAAAAAATCAGAAACATCGGAGAGCGGACCGGTAAGAATATGATCGCTGGCGCACGCTCTTATAAAATATTTACCGTCGGGAATAGGAAGCGGGACCTCGGCTTCATTGGAGAAGATAGTGAACGACCAGGTATTGGATTTATCGAAGTACCGGTCCCAGCTGACATCGACCTTATATGAAATAGGGTCAAGGTCCGGATCGGAGGCTGACAGTTTTAACTCGAGACGGCCGTTGTTCTTTTTCTTTAAAATGTTCACGGACGGTTGGGTTGGCGCGACGTCCGCCAGTTTAATTATCTTGGGTAGAGCGTTTGAACTGAACAAAGCTGACGGCCCGTCTTTTAAGAATACTATTTGTTCGAAAGCGGCATTCGGGGTCGTATACTGTCCAACCGGTTTAGGCTGGCTGAAGCTGCCGTTATAAACGATATAATATGGGGAATAGTCCGATCCCTTAAGGAGCGACAACGAAAAACATTCGAACGTTTCAGCTTTAAGATCAGCTATTGGAAAAGGATCTTCATAAAGCAGGTTGACTATTCCGTCCTGTTTAAAAAGCAATTGGTGATTGCCATTAATGTTTTTTTCGAGCAGTAGCAAAGCGTTATTGAGCGCGAGGAAACCTTCCTGCTTGTTCTGGCTTGTGTAATATTCTTCCGGCAGCTGCCAGCCGTCCAAATATTTGACGCGGAAGATCTTGTCCGCGGACCGGAAAAATATCGTAGATCCGTCCGGGCTCAATGTATAATCAATAACCGGCAGGTGATTGTTCAGCGCCTGCGGAGTGGAAAACGTTTCCCCCAGATCGATCGAATAACTGCAGTAGAGGTCCCGGTCCTTAACAAAGAAAAGAAAGACCGCGTCCTTGATCAGGCGGGCGGAAAAAGGTCCGGGGATCAGGTTTGATGAACGGCTGACGATCGGAGGGCCGAAAGTTACTCCGTGGTCGCGGGAAAGCGAAAGCGTGATCTGTCCGCCGGTCCGGGTTAAAAGATAGATCGCTCCTGCGGAATTCTCGAGAATGGATGATTCTCCCGACGCGACCGGGTGCTGATACCAGATCCGGCCGTTATCAAAAGAGGTCTTTAAAACATCGTCTTTCAGATAATAAAGGTGCTCTGATCCGTCCTTGAAGAACTGGGCGGCTGCGGCAGAGCAAAAAATGGCGGATATTATTATCAGAACATAGATTTTTCTCACGGCTTCATTCTATAATCTTTAAATTGAAATGGCAACCCGCAGAGTGTATAATTTGTAGAATGCAACTTATTCCGCAAGTCAGGGAAGCCCTCGGTCTGCTTGAAAAGAAGAAAATAAGGGATAAGGCCGGTAAATTTGTGGTGGAGGGCGAGCATCTGGTGCTTGAGGCGCTCAAAGATGCGGAATACGTTATCTATTCGGCGGAAAGCCCGGCGGTCAGGGCCGCCGCTTCAAGCAGGATATCCAGTTTTAAAGTTTCCCGCAAGGTTTTCAGTCTTTTAACCTCGGTTGAGACGCCGCAGGGCGTTCTGGCGGTGGTGAAAAAGCGCGAATGGAACTTGGAGGACGTCATAAGATCGGCCGGGACCATAATTTTCTGCGCGGGGATACAGGATCCGGGGAATCTCGGGACCGTGATCCGGAGCGCGGACGCGGTGGGTGCGGCGGGGGTGATCGTTTCGCGCGGGACGGTCGATCCGTTCAACCAGAAAACGATCCGATCGACCATGGGTTCTCTGTTTCATCTGCCGCTGGTCCAGATCGATGACGAAGAGGAAAGCATTAGAGCGCTCAAGAAGAGGGGGATCAAAGTGATCGGCGCGGATATGTCCGGAAAGGATTACTGGGGAGCGGAGCTTTCCGGTCCCGTGACTGTGCTGATCGGCAATGAGGGCGCGGGATTGCCGGATAAGGTCCTCGCGGCCTGCGATGAAGTGGTGAAAATACCGATGCCGGGCAGGGCTGAATCGCTTAACGCGGCCATGTCGGCATCTTTAATAATGTACGAGACATTGAGGCAAAAATGGTCGAAAGAATCAAAACTTTAGAGATCGAGGCTCTAGCGGCGCTCAACCGCGCCAAGACGCTGGCGGATGTAGATTCCGTTCAGGTGCGGTACCTTGGCCGCAGCGGTCTTTTGACCGAATTGATCAAGAATCTCAAGAACCTGCCGCCCGAGGAGAAACCGAATTTTGGAAAGGTATTGAATGAGACGAAGGTCAAACTGGAAGCGGCGGTCAAAGAAAAAAAACAGCTATTCCAGGAACGGAATACCGAACAAAAGCTGAAAGCGGAAATCATTGATATAACTCTTCCCGGAGAAGGCGTAAAAAGAGGGAAGCTCCATCCCATAACTTCTACTATGGAAGAGCTCGTCGGGATCTTCAGCCGAATGGGCTTCTCGATCGCCGAAGGACCGGATATCGAGACAGATTATTATAATTTTGAAGCTTTGAACATTCCCAAGTTCCATCCCAGCCGCGATATGTGGTCGACCTTGTGGATCACTGAAGACACGCTGCTGCGCACCCATACCTCTCCGGTCCAGATCAGGGTGATGGAGAAGAAAAAGCCCCCGCTGGCAGTGATCGCGCCCGGCCGGGTTTATCGCCGCGACGCGGATGTTACCCACTCAACGGTCTTTCACCAGCTTGAGGGATTGCTGGTAGACACAGATGTGACATTCGGAGATCTAAAAGGAACGCTTACCGCTTTCCTGCACGCGGTTTTTGGGAAAGATAAAAAGGTCCGGTTCCGTCCCAGCTATTTTCCTTTTACCGAGCCGTCGGCCGAAGTCGATGTTGAGTGCGTCATGTGCGGCGGCTCCGGCTGCCGGGTCTGTTCCGGCACCGGCTGGTTGGAGATCCTTGGTTCGGGCATGGTTGACCCGAACGTTTTTAAACATGTGAATTATGATCCGGAAAAATATACCGGATTCGCTTTTGGGCTGGGGGTCGAGCGCATCGCCATGCTTAAGTACGGGATCGACGACATTCGCCTGTTCTTCGAGAACGATCTCCGCTTTTTGAGGCAATTCTGATGAAAATACCGTTTGAATGGCTTAAGGATTTTGTCGATATCAAGCTCCGTCCGGAAGAGCTGGCGGAAAAGCTTACTCTGGCAGGCCTGGAGGTTGGCGCGATCGAATATCACGGGAAAGATATCGAAGGGGTGGTTGTCGGCAAGGTAAAGACTACCGAAAAGCTTGCTTCCGATCACCATTTGATCTGCCAGATCGATATCGGGAAAAAGCTTATTCAGGTGATTACCGATGACTTGACAGTGCAGGCGGGGGACCGGGTACCGGTAGCGCCTGAAGGTGCGACTATCTCTGGAGGTATCACGGTCACGAAGACTGCGCTTCACGGCGTTGAAACCTTCGGCTACCTCTGTAAGCCGCACGAGCTGGGGCTTTATCAGGAAAATTATGTCTTAAGGCTGCCGAAATATTCCGTGTTGGGCGATGATGTCAGGAAATATCTGGGATCGGGCGGCTGTGTCCTTGATGTCGATGTACTCCCGAACCGCGGCGACTGCCAGAGCATTATTGGCATTGCCCGGGAAGTGGCGGCCGTGCTCGACAAAAAACTTAAGATCAAGAGCGCAAAGATCAAAAAACCGGTAAAGTCCGCGGCCAAACTTCCGATAACGATCACGGTAAAGAACAAGGACCTTTGCCCCCGCTACATGGCGAAGATGGTCACCAATGTTGTGATCAAGGAATCACCGGCCTGGTTGAAAGACCGGCTAATGCTTCTGGGCATGCGGCCGATCAACAATGTGGTCGATACCACCAATTATCTTTTGGCCGAGCTCGGCCAGCCGATGCACGCGTTCGACGCCGATCTTATTTCGGGTGGAAAGATAATTGTCCGGGAAGCGGCAAGGGGCGAGACGATAAGAACCCTCGATGGAGTCGAGAGAAAACTTGAGGCCGGTATGCTTGTGATCGCGGATGAAGAGCATGCGGTGGCGCTGGCCGGGGTGATGGGCGGGGTGAATTCCGAAGTCTCATCAATAACTAAAAATATTCTGCTGGAATCGGCTTGTTTTGATCCGGTCTCGATCAGCAAGACCTCAAAGGCGGCCAAACTTCGCACCGAAGCGTCGGTCAGGTTTGAAAAGGGCGTTGATTGGAACATGATCGCGGAGGCGCTGGAGAAGGCGGCCGCAATGATCGCTGAACTGTCGGGAGGTATCATCCTTGACGGCGCGGTGGACATTAAAATAAAAGATCGCAAGCCAAAAAAGATCGAATTACGGGCCCAAAGGATAAAAAAAATACTGGGCGTCGACCTGTCATTGACGGAATCGATCAAGCTTCTGGGGCGGCTCGGGTTTAAAAAAATAAAAGCGAGTAAAGAGCGGGCGATCCTCGAAGCGCCGCTTTACCGGGCGGGAGATATTGAGCGGGAGATCGACCTGATCGAGGAGCTGGCGCGGATCATGGGGTACGACCGCATCGATTCCACAATGCCAAAAATAGCGAGAAGCGAGATCCTGGCCGATCACGCGGGTGAGTTTAAATATCAGGCGGAGGAAATATTAGTCGGCTGCGGCATGATGGAAGTCGTTACCTTCAGTCTGGTCGATCCCGGCATGGCATCCGCGGATGCGGTCAAGATCTCCAATCCCATGACGAATGAGGAATCAGTAATGCGGACCGCGCTGCTGCCAGGTCTTCTCAAGGTCCTGTCGCACAATCTCCGGCACCAGGTGGACAGGGTCCGGATCTTTGAGATCGGCAAGGTGTTCATTCCCAAAACAGCGGGTTCGGCAGAGGAAAAAGTGAGGGTAGCCGGGATCCTGGCAGAGCCAAACGCCGATTTCCTGAAACTAAAAGGTATCATAGAGAGCCTTGTTTCTGCTTTTACTTCCGACTGGTCGCTCGAAAGCGTGTCGGACAATACATACCACCCGGGAAAATCGGCGGGGATCCTGATCGGACCGAACAAAAAACTGCTCGGCAAATTCGGGGCGCTGCATCCGGAAGTGACCGGAAAATGGGACATAAAAGAAGAAGTATTCGGCTTTGAGCTCGATTGTGGGGTCTTGATCGAGGCCTGTAAAACCGTGAAAAGATATCGTCCGCTCCCGAAATTCCCTAATGTAGAGAGGGATCTGGCGATGTTCGTGCCGGCGGAGGTCAGATCGAGCTCGATCGTCGAGATCATAAGACAGATTGGTGGGCCGATGGTTGAAGAGGTCTATTTGTTCGACCGCTATAAAGACAGCCAGGCGTATCACATTTCTTTCCGCGAGGCGGAGCGGACCCTGACCGACGATGAGGTGAATCGGCAATTCGAAGCGATCATGGCTGAACTGGAAAAGAAGCTTCAGGTAAAGATCAGGAAATGATCTTCGGATGCAGAAAGATCGCATCATTGAGATTGAAATAGCCCCGGTTTTGGGTTAAAATGTAACCCTCATGTCCGAAGAAAGAATTCCACCACAAAACCTGGAAGCGGAGCAATCCGTGATCGGCTCCATGCTTATCGACAAGACCGCCATCATCAAGGCGATCGAAGCCTTGAAGCCGGACAGCTTTTACCGCGATGCCCACCGCTTTATATTCGAAGCGATGCTCGATCTTTTTGACCGTGGCGAGCCGGTCGACCTGGTAACAGTCACCGAAACCCTGCGGAAATCTGGCAAGCTCGAGGCGGTCGGCGGTTCGGTCTATGTAGCCGATCTGATCAATTCCGTTCCCACCGCCGCCAACATCGATTATTACGCCCGGATCGTCGAGGAGAAAGCCACGTTAAGAAGGCTGATCGATGCCGGCACGAGCATTGTTCAGGCGGCGTTCGACGAGCCGGAGAACGTTGACCAGATCCTTGACCACGCGGAAAAAACCATCTTCAGCATTGCCATGAAAAGGGTGCATGAAGGGTTTCACAAGATTGATGGCGTGCTGAAACGGGTCCTGGAGCGGATCGATAAGCTTTACGGGAAAAAGGAGCACATCACCGGCATCCCGACCGGATTCACTGATCTTGACAATATGACCGCCGGTTTTCAGAATTCCGATCTGATCATTATCGCCGCGCGGCCGTCGGTTGGAAAAACGGCGCTGGCCCTTAACATGGCCCAGAACATGGCGATCAAGTTCAATATTCCGGTCGCGATCTTTTCGCTCGAAATGAGCAAGGATTCGCTGGCCCAGAGAATGCTCTGCTCTGAAGCCGAGATAGACGCCCTGAAGCTTAAGACCGCTTCTTTGCCCGATACCGGATGGAAAAAGCTTACCCGCGCGCTGGCAAAACTTTCAGAAGCGCCGATCTATATTGACGATACCTCGGCTGCTACCTCCATGGAGATAAGGGCAAAATGCCGGCGGCTGAAACTGGAAAAAGGCATGGGCGCCGTCATTATCGATTATATGCAGCTGATGCAGGGCCGGGCGAGGGTAGAGAACCGGGTACAGGAAATATCGGAGATCGCCCGGTCGCTTAAAACCATGGCCCGGGAGCTTGATATACCGGTCATCGCTCTGTCGCAGCTCTCGCGGGCGGTAGAACAGCGCACCGACCGCATTCCCCGCCTTTCAGATCTGCGGGAATCGGGAGAGATCGAGCAAACCGCCGATGTGGTGATGTTCATTCACCGCGAAGATTATTACAATCCTAAATCCGATCGCGGGAACATCGCCGAGATTATAATCGCCAAGCAGCGGAACGGGCCGATCGGCTCGATCGAGCTTGTGTTCCGCAAGGAAATCACCAAATTTTGCAACAAGGAAACCAGATACGAAGAGGTTGGATGAGGAAGCTTCTTCTATTCACGACATTACTGATGATGATGAACATATCTTACGCCGGGGAAAAAGAGTTGGTCATCAATGCCACCAGCCTCATGTACGATAAGGACGGCTCCCGGGTGGAGGCTAAAGGATCGGTGGAAGCGGTCTACCGGGATTCCAGGATGACCGGCGAACACATGGTCTATTATTCCATAAGCCGGGAAGCGAAGCTTGATTCCGGGTTCGATCTAACGTTTAACGGCCTTAATTTTTCGGGGAAAACGCTTGATTACAACTTGAGCTCCGAAAGCGGGAACGCGACCGAGGTTAAAATGAAATACGATCGCGCGTACATCAGCGGGGGAGAGGTTTCCTTCAGCCACGACAGGGTAAGTCTGAAGAACGCGAATTTTACCACCTGCGATCTGGAATCTCCTCATTACCATATCTCCGCCGCGGAGATCGATCTTTACCAGAAGCAGGCCTGGCTGGTGGCTTACTGGGGAATATTCTGGCTAGGGCCCCTGCCTTCGCTTCCGATCCCGGTCTATGTGTACGATTTTAAAGCGGGACAAAAGGGCAAAAAGAACGTGATGCCCTATCCGGAAGCGGGGGTCAACAGCAACGACGGTTTCTGGATAAAAGAAACGATGTCCTGGCATCTGCAGCCGGAATTGAACGGAAATTATAATATTAGCTATGCCGCGAATAAAGGGGTGGGGGGAGAATTTAGCCTGCAGCATCAAATAGACGAAGACCGCGAAAACGATGCCAATATTTCCTTGAACGCGGCCGAAGCGCCCAGCGGGGGGATCGAGTATCGGGAGAGCTTCGGACGGGAGATCCGGGAAAGGCACGACCTGGCCATGCTTCCGGTCGAGGTCTACAAGCAGTTTTATTTCGATCTTAACCTGACCGGCAGGGAGAGGATCAATTACGAAAGGGTAAGCAAAACGCCGGAGATCACCCTGGGCATGAGAAGGACCACTTTGCTGGACGGCTGGCTGGAATACTCCGCCGCGGTCGGATCCATCGCCGAGGAATCTTCGGGAAAGAGCTTGAGCCGGGAGAACGTGAACGCGACCGTATGGTATCCGATATTTGACGGGTTCAGCACGGATCTGAATTTCGACGCATCGCTTTACGGCGATATGACCAGCTGGCTAAAGATACTGGGAGGGATCGATTACGCTAACCGACTGAACAACATTCTGGCTTACGATATCGGCTATTCCCATTATTTCAAGAACCGCGGCCAAAGCGCGTTCAATTACGAGAAATACCGCTTTAATGCAATGGATAAGATCGGTTTGAGCATTTATTCGACCAGTTCCGCCGGAAGGTATATGTTCAGCTGCTCATATATCCTGCCTGATCTTGAGCCGCAGGATATCGATTATACGGCGGGCCTGATGGTCCATTGTTTCAATGTCGACCTGACCTACCGCGCTATGCGGGGAGAATTTGTGCTCGGGTTCAGTCTGAATTAGAGGAGGCTTTATGTTCATCAGTTTTGAGGGCGGCGAAGGCTGCGGTAAATCGACCCATGCCCGGATGCTGAAGGAATATCTTGAATCGTCCGGCAAAGAAGTGGTCTTGACCCGGGAGCCGGGCGGCACCCAGTTCGGGAGCACGATCAGAAAAATGCTTTTGGACAACGATCTTTCGATCGAGATGACGACCGAGATGTTCCTTTTTTGCGCGGACCGGGTGGAGCATGTCGAAAAAGTGATCCGGCCGGCCCTCTCGGAGGGGAAGATCGTGATCTCGGACCGCTACATTGATTCGACTATCGCCTATCAGCTGGGGGGAAGGGCATTGCCGGAGGACCTGGTAAGATACTTGAACTGGATATCGTCAAAAGGGCTGGTCCCCGACCTGACTTTTCTGCTCGATATTCCGGTCGAAGAGGGATTAAAGCGGACCGCGGAGAGAGGAAAGACGAATCGGTTCGAGAACGAGATCCTGGCGTTCCACGAGCGGGTGAGGGAAAAATATCTTGAGATCGCCGGCAACAACCGGCAGAGGATCAAAGTGATCGATACCTTCAAGGGGATCGAAGAAACGCAGAAAGAAATAAGAGGGCACCTGCCTGCCGGCAGGCAGGTATAAAATTATGAAAAGCGAAGAGATAAGAAGAACTTTCCTTAAATATTTCGAGGAGAAGGGGCATAAGATCATGCCTTCGGCCTCCCTTATCCCCAATGACCCGACCGTGCTGCTCACCCTGGCCGGCATGCTGCCCTTTAAGCCTATTTTTTTGGGCGTTCAAAAGCCGGAATCAAAACGCGTAACTTCCTGCCAGAAATGCGTCCGAACCAACGACATTGAGAATGTGGGCAAGACCAGCCGGCATCACACCTTCTTCGAGATGCTGGGGAACTTTTCGTTCGGCGATTATTTCAAGGAAGGCGCGATCGCGTTCGCCTGGGAGCTTTTGACCGGGATCTATAAACTGCCGAAAGAAAAATTAGTGGCGGCGGTTTATGAAAAGGATGATGAGGCGGCGGAAATATGGGAAAAAAAGTTCAACCTGCCCAAAGAAAAGATCTATCGGCTTAGCGAGGAGAATAATTTTTGGGCGGCCGGCCCGACCGGTCCCTGCGGGCCCTGTTCCGAGATCTATTACGATTACGGTCCGGAAAAAGGATGCGGCAAACCGACCTGCGATCCTAGCTGCGACTGCGAGCGGTGGCTCGAGGTCTGGAACCTGGTATTCATCGAATTTAACCGCGACGAGAGCGGAAAGCTCACCCCGCTGCCTTCAAAGAACATCGACACCGGGATGGGGTTGGAGCGCATTTCGCGCCTGTTGCAGAACGTTGAAACCAATTTTGACACTGATCTGTTCTTGCCGATCATGGAGAAACTGCCTGGAACCAATGTTTTATCCAAAAGGATCATCGCGGACCATGTGAGGGCAGCCTCATACCTGATCGCGGACGGCGTCATGCCCGGCAACGAAGGCAGAAGCTACGTATTGCGGCGCATTATACGCCGGGCCGTGCTTCATGCCCGCAAGCTGGGGATAGGTGAGATCTATCTTCCGAAACTTGCCGAGATCGTGATCGGTATGGGAAAATCGTTCTATCCCGAGCTTAATGAAAAAGCCAGCCTCATCAAGGACACCATAAAAACGGAGGAAGAGAACTTCCATTCGACCCTGGGATCGGGCGTGAAGCTCTTAAACGATCTGATCGCGAAATACGGCAAACAACTTCCGGGAGCGGAGGTGTTCAAGCTTCACGATACTTACGGGTTCCCGGTCGAGATGACCAGGGAGATGGCGGAGGAAGCGGGTTCGGAAATTGACATGGAAGGTTTTAAAAAATCGATGGACGAACAAAAGGAGCGGGCCCGGGCGGCGGTGGGGGGAGCGGGCCTTTTGACCGGGCTTGATCTTACAAAATATCCAAAGACTAATTTTATCGGTTATGAAAAATTTGAATGCGATACCAAGGTGGTCGGGATCCTGCCTGACCAGAAGCTGGTCATTCTTGAAAAGACGCCTTTTTATCCGGAAGGCGGCGGTCAGGTCGGCGATACCGGCATCATATTTTTTGACGGCAAAGAGATCCTGGTCACTAACACTTACGGTGAAATCGGCGGAGTTATTTTACATAAGATTGACCGGGTCGAGGGCTTGAAGGACAGACAGGGAGTCAAGGTTAAGATCGATGCCAGCCGGCGGTCAAATATTTCCCTGCATCATACCGTGACCCATCTTCTGCACGCGGCCTTGAGAGGGATGCTGGGCGCTCAATCGACACAGGCGGGATCGTTCGTTGCGCCCGACCGGCTGCGGTTCGATTTTCATGCTTCAAGCGCGTTGAATCTTGTCCAGATCGAGGAGATCGAACGGCTGGTTAACGAGAACATAAAGAAAAATCTGAAGGCGGAATGGATCGAGACTTCGATCGAAGAGGCGAAAAAAATGGGGGCAATGGCCCTGTTCGGCGAAAAATACGGCAAGCGGGTCCGGGTGATCAGAGTGCCGGGGGTTAGCGTCGAATTGTGCGGGGGCTGCCATGTCAGGAACACTTCAGAGATCATGTTCTTCAAGATAATCAGGGAAGAATCCCTGCAGGCCGGGGTGCGGAGGCTCGAGGCGGTGGCCGGTCCGAACGCGAAAGTTTATGTCGTTTATCAGGGCAAGGCGCTGCGGGAAGAGATCCTCAAGCTTCAATGCCAGAACCGGACGCTTCAGGAGGAAAAACAGTGCCTTGGCGACCAGAAGCTGCTGGAGCCGAACGTGTTCTCGGTTGATCAGGAGGAGCTGGTCAGGCTGAAGGACGCGGTGGACAAGCTTGACATCGTGAACGTAAATAAATTTATTGAGCATTTAAAGGGCCGGGTCGACTGGTTGAAGGAGAGAAATATCAGTTTGATAAAGGAGATCGAAAAGCTCAAAGGTAAAAAGGTCTTGGCCCTGGTGGAGGATCTCGTTAAAGAAGTAAAGGATGTAAAGGGAATAAAACTGCTGTTAAAAGAGCTGAAAGATGTTTCCATGCCCAATTTACGGGCGCTGGCGGACGAGATCAAGTCAAAGGTGCCGTCTATCATAGTGGTAATGGCGTCGACCATGCCGGATAAAGTTTCGTTCCTGGTCAATGTCACCAATGACCTGACCGGCAGGTATAACGCCGGAAAGATCGCGAAAGTCCTGGCGGAAACTTGCGGCGGGGGCGGGGGAGGAAAAGCGGATAAAGCGGAAGCCGGAGGCAAGGACCCGTCCAGGGTGGGCGAAGCTTTCAATAAGGTAGTAGAGATGCTATGAGGATAATCGGCATAGATTTTGGCGATAAGAGGATCGGGATTGCGATCAGCGATCCTCTTGGGATCATCGCACAGGGAGTAGCGGTGATCGGTAAAGGCGCCACCTTCGCGGAGGACGTAAAAGAGCTTAAAAAGATAATGAAAAAATATGAATCGATCAACGAGATCGTGGTTGGTCTGCCCAAGACCATGTCTGGAGAGATCGGCATTGCCGCGGAAAAGGTATTAAAGTTCGTGGAGGCGCTTAAAACGGCGTTTAGGATCCCGATTGTGACCTGGGACGAGCGGCTGACCACCGTCCAGGCGCAGAGGGCCCTGACGGAAGCGGGGCTGTCAAGCAAAAAACAGAGAAAAGTGATCGATAAGTCCGCGGCCTTTTTTATTCTTCAGAATTATTTGGACAGCCGCAAGAAATGAAACGCGCCGCAAAAATTACGCTGATCGTTTCGACCCTGCTGCTGGTGCTTATGTTTTTTATGGCCGTTTCGGTCTTTCTGCAGGCCGGCGCCAATAACGGTCCGGTAACGATTGATATCCCAAAAGGTGCGTCCGCCAATCAGGCCGCCGCCCTGTTGCGGCAGGAAGGGATAATAAAAAGGACCATCGATTTTAAATTTGCGAGCCGGATATTATTCTTAACCGATAAGATCAAGGCCGGGCGGTACCGCTTCCCTGCTCATCCGTCTCTTTTTAGCGTACTGCTTGACCTTAAAAATGCCAGGACGATTGTTGAAGAGCCGTTGAAAGTCACTTTTCCGGAAGGGACCTCGATCTACCGGATGGGTTTGATCCTGGAAAAAGCGGGAGCTGTTTGTTCCGAGGAAATACGTTCGTTGGTCGATTCCTCTTTTGTGGAGAAGCTAAAAGGGGAATTCCATTTTCTTGATGGGGTAAAAAGCCGTTCTCTCGAAGGGTATCTTTTTCCGGATACTTATATGTTTGACCGTAACATTTCCGCCGAGGCGCTGGCCAGATTGATGCTTAGAAGGTTTTCAGATGTGGTACTGCCTTACTGGAATGACAATAAATACGCGGCGCGGTATGATCTTCATCAGATCGTAACGCTCGCTTCGATAATAGAGAAAGAAGCCAGGCGGCCCGAAGAGCGGCCGGTCATCTCATCCGTCTTTTACAACCGGCTAGAGATCCAAATGCCCCTAGCCGCCGATCCGACGGTAAAATACGCGCTGGAGCGGCCGAGCAAGACCGTATTCTTTGATCAATTGAAAGTTAATTCTCCTTATAACACGTATAAGAACCGGGGTTTGCCTCCGGGGCCCATCAGTAATCCGGGGCTTGATTCCATCAAGGCGGCGATCTATCCGGCCAAGACCGATTATCTGTTCTTTGTGGCGCAGACGGATGGATCGCACATTTTCTCGGCGACCATGGCTCAGCATGAGAACGCCCGGGTCAGAGCCAAAAGATCTAAGAAAACCAGCCGCTGATCGTATCCCAGACATCTCCGGCGGCATCCGCTATGTCATTTGCGGCCGATTCCGCGGTGTAGAACGCATCTTCCAAACCGTCAATTATATCAAGATAAGTTTTAAACGTGTCCGACATCCGGTCGGACGGAAGATAAGCTTTAAGCTGTGATTCATTGAATGAACCTTTGGGAGCCATGGCCATTATATATCTGTGACCGCTCGGCACCAGGTTGTTGTCCCAGAACTTGCTTTGGAAATCAGCCGCGGTCCAGCACTGGGTGGTCGAATAGTTCGGGTTATTGAAATAGATATGGGTTATTTTCCCGGAATCGTCCTTTTTATATCCGGTGACCACCATCCAGTGTCCCCGGGAAGCATTGCTTATATAATCGGAAAGCGAAGAATTGCTGCCGCCGCCGTTTATCCCCAGCACCATGGCGGGAATGCCTTTATCTATCAGCGCGGCCAGGTCATTTAACGTGCCGTTGTTTATCTGCCTGACCGTCAGGTTTTTAGCTTCCGCTTTTTCTTTGAGCGCTTCGGGTCCGTGGCCGACCGTGCTTGATCCGAACATGGTATGCTGATCGACGTTGATGCCGTAATATTTTTCTAGCATCGCGAGAGAGGTCGGACCGCATTCGTTGTGGCCCTGGATCAGGTTGGTAACGGAGATCTTTTTATCGACCGCCAGGGAAACCGGCGTGATCTTTGGCAGTTGAGCGTTGATGATCGGGAGCGTGATCGGGGCCAGCTTTTGCTGTACCACCGCCGCCATTGATGAAAGAAATGACGGGCCCGAATAGGATGGACTGACGGTCGCCGGTTTTACCTGGGTTTCGATCTTGGAAAGTGCGGACGACGCGATACTGCTGAAAGTCCTAAAATTATCCATTTTCTTTCTCCTTCCTCTATGGGAATGTCCTACATAGATATTATCGTGAGGTTATGCTTAAAACTTGTATCCGGTCATTCCCATTCGATCACCAATGGTAAATTTGAAAAAATGTTCCAGTTTGAGCCAATAAAATTGTATTTTGTAGCCCATGAAAATGTCTAAGAAAATTAACGATATATTATATGAGAGCATTAGACAGCTAAGAGGGGAATTAATAAATGCTGATTTCAAGAATGCCTTCAGTTAACAGAATTAAGGCCGCGATGTTCGTCGCGACCTCGGCCTTTTCAATTATGGCCCCTGCCGGATGTTCTCCTTTTCAAAAGGATCAGATTGCTTCTCCGGAATCGGTTGTTGCACGACCGTGGATACAAGATTTGCGACAGCAGCCGGATAAGATCGTATTTTTATCTTCAGAAGATCATGAATCACCAATGATCCCTAACCTGCGGACGAGCCGTGAACCCAAAAAGCCCTGGCTCGTTGAGAGCGGAGATTTCTCCGCGAGGGTAAAGGCAACAACGCTTAATCGATCACTCGGCGCCGTTAGGTGGCGGCTTGATGTTGACCTTAATCTTCCCGGCCGAAGCTGGCAGTTCATTGCCGCCTCATCTTCAACTCCCGATGTAGTGATACGAAGCGTGCCCGATAACACAGTTCCCGGATATGGGTCGCGACGGGTCACGCTTGATGTGTCCGCCCCGACTTTTTGCTCGACAGCGGTAGAGCGAGAACCGGTGATCCTGTCGGTTGACTATGCAGACGGATCGGGCGCACTGGCCAGAATTTTGCTCGAAGTCGATCATCGCTGCCTGCTTGGAAGCATCGTTCCCTATGAGGACTCCCATGTATTAGCCGCACAGGCGGAAACATACCAGTCGGATCCGGAAATTAAACGGCTCCTTGCCCGGGCCCGATCTTTTCCCCGCGGCTCGGTGGAAGAAGAGATCTTAAGGCTCAAACAGTGGGTCAGATTTGATGATGAAAGCATAGAGATGCCGCCAAACGACGACATCGATGGATGGAATGGCAATAGTTATAAACTCACGCCTACGGAAACGGTAAGGCTGGGGGGCTGCTGCCGCGATTGGTCAACGCTGGTGGCCGCGTATCTTGTAGGTCGCGGGTTCAAACCCTTTATTGCATTGACTCCGGGGCATGTATGGGTCCAGGTGACAGATCAAAACAAGGTTGTTATAGTAGATCTTGTAGCAAAACGTCAGTTTTCCGACCCGCCGACCGAGATCACGCCGGTATTTATTCCCACTCGATAGTGGCCGGCGGCTTGCTAGAAATGTCGTATACCACGCGGTTTACCTCGGGGGTCTCGTTGATGATCCGGGTGCTGATCTTCTCAAGCAGATCGTAGGGGAGACGGGCCCAATCCGCGGTCATGGCGTCGGTTGACTGTACCACCCTTAGCGCCACGGTGTTCAAATAGGTTCGCTTGTCTCCCATAACGCCGACGGTCCTGATCGGAAGAAGAACGCCGAATGATTGCCATACTTTTTTATAAAGATCCGCGGCCTTGATCTCTGAAACCACGATATCGTCCACTTCCTGGAGAATTTTAACTCTTTCTTTCGTCACCTCTCCGATAATGCGTATTGCCAGCCCCGGTCCAGGGAACGGCTGGCGGGTTACGATCTCTTCCGGTACGCCCAGTTCTCTTCCCAGCGCGCGAACCTCATCCTTAAATAATCTTTTAAGCGGCTCAACCAGCTTGAATTTTATATCTTTAGGCAGGCCGCCGACATTATGATGGGTCTTTATTCTTACCGCGGTCGTGGCGGAGAGGCCGGGAACGGCCGATTCAATGACATCGGGATAGAGAGTGCCTTGAGCAAGATAGGGCATAGCACCCAGCTTTTTCGCCTCTTCCTCGAATACCCGGATGAATTCATTCCCGATGCGATGGCGCTTTTCTTCCGGATCGGTTACGCCTTTTAACTTTTCATAAAATCTTTCCGAAGCGTCGATATGGATAAAATTTATACCGAAAAAGTCCTTGAATATCTTTTCGATCTTTTGCGGCTCGTTTTTCCTCATAAACCCCTGGTTTATGAACATGCAGGTCAGCTGTTTCCCCACCGCCTTGTGGACCAGAACGGAGACAACGGTCGAATCGACCCCTCCGGAAAGGGCGCAGAGTATCTTGTCCGATCCCAGGGTCTCTTTGACCTCTTCGGTCGCGGTTTGGAGAAAGTTCTTGGTCGTCCAGGTGGGCTTTACGTCGCAGATGATATAAAGAAAGTTCTTGATGATCTCCAGCCCCTGCGGAGTATGGACCACTTCCGGATGGAACTGCACGCCGTAGATCTTCTTTTCAACGCTGCCGAACGCCGCATTTGGAGTGTTTTCGGTATGCGCGATCGATTTGAATCCCGAAGGGAGCTTGGCTACCGAATCCCCGTGGCTCATCCAGCACTGGATCTCGCCCTTGAGCCCGGCAAAAAGATTCGTCTGATCGTCGATCTTCAATATCGCTTTGCCGTATTCTTTCTTTGTTCCCGGCTTGACCTCTCCTCCCAGTTCGAGGCCGATCAGCTGCAGACCGTAGCATATTCCCAGGATCGGGACATTCAGTTTCCAGATCTCCGGATCCGCCTTGGGCGCGCCCGGGTCGTAAACAGAAGAAGGGCCGCCGGAAAGAATTATGCCTTTAACGCCTTTCTTTTTTAATTCGGAAGCGGAAGTATTATACGGCAGGATCTCGGAATAAACATTGCATTCCCTGACGCGCCTGGCGATCAGCATCGAGTACTGGGCGCCGAAATCGAGGATCGCGATCAGATCATGCTTTTCCATTTACTTGTACATCCCCAGCGACTGCGCTTTTTGATAAACTTTTCCCTCGGTTAGAATGGAGGGGGCGATAACTACTTCAACATGCTGCATTTCTTTGATGGTCGAAGCGCCCAGCGTTCCCATCGAGGTCTTAAGCGCGCCGGCCAGGTTCATGGAACCGTCGTCGTATTTTGCCGGGCCGTGAAGTATTTCTTTAAGGTTTCCGATGGTCCCGACCCGCACGCGCGATCCGCGGGGCAGGGCGGCGTTCGGGGTGGCCATCCCCCAATGGAACCCGCGGCCGGGGGCTTCTTCAGCGCGGGCAATGGGGGAGCCGATCATGACCGCGTCCGCGCCGCAGGCGATCGCTTTGCAGATATCGCCTCCGGTGACCATTCCTCCGTCGGCGATGATCGGGACATAGATCCCGTTTTCCTTGAAATATGCTTCACGCGCCGCCGCGCAGTCCGCGATCGAGGTCGCCATTGGTACTCCGACTCCCAGCACTCCGCGGGAGGTGCAGGCCGCGCCGGGGCCGATGCCGACCAGTACGCCGGCAACGCCGGTTCCCATCAGGGTCAGGGCGACCTCGTAGGTCACGCAATTCCCGACCAGTACCGGTATTCCCATCATCTTACAGAATTCCTTGAGGTCCAGCGGTTTGCTCGAGGTCGACTTGTGCTTGGTCGAAATAACGGTTGACTGGATGACGAAGATATCGGCGCCGGCTTTTTTGGCGATCGGCCCAAGCTGCAACGCTTCCTGCGGGATCGAGGACACGGCCGTGACCGCGCCGGCGGCCTTGATCTCCCTGATCCTTTTTTCAACCAGCGCCGGTTTTGACGGTTCGGTGTACATCTTCTGCATCAGCGGCACGTATTCTTCCTTGGACACTTCGGATATCTTCTTCAGCATTTCTTCGGCATTTTCATATTTGGTCCAAAGTCCCTGGAGATTGAGGACGCCCAGCCCGCCGTACTGGCTCATCAACACGGCCGTTTTTGGCGAGACCACGCCGTCCATGGCGGAGGCAATGATCGGGACCTTGAAGTTTATCCCTCCGATCGTGGTCGAAATATCCGCGTCATCGGGATTCACGGTGACGATGCTCGGACACAGCGCGATCTCATCGAAACCGTATGACCTTCTTACCGCCCTGCCTCTTCCCAGTTCAAATTCCGCCATTTTTTTCTCCTTTCTACTTCTGCGCCGGTCTTTCCTCGAGCCGGCCGGACAGCGCATAGTTCTTTCCTTCGCGGTAGATGATCAGGCTGATCGCGTCACCCGGCTTCATCTTCTGGATCAGCTTCAGCGCTTCCTCGCTTTTCCTGACCGCGAGACCGTTTATTTCTTTAATGATATCATATTTTTGAACGCCCATTTTCTGCGCCGGGCTTTCGTCCACTATGTCTATTACCACGATCCCGTCCGCGACCGGCAGTTTCAGGTAAGCGGCGATCTTTTCGTCGACATCCCTCATGTATATTCCCAGCCACGGACGGACCACTTTTCCCTTCGTGACCAGATCGTCCTTGATCTCTTTTGCTTCGTTTATTGGGATAGCGAAACCGATCCCCTGCGCCTGCGCCACGATCGCCACATTTATTCCGATGACCTCGCCGTTGATATTGATCAGCGGGCCGCCTGAATTGCCGGGATTGATGGCGGCATCGGTCTGGATCAGGTCCTTTTTCCCTAGTTCCCCCAGAGTCCTTCCGGTCGCCGAAATAATGCCGGCGGTGACGGTATTGCTGAAGCCGTAAGGATTCCCGATCGCGATGGCCAGTTCGCCGGGCCGGGCCTTGCTTGAATCTCCAAGCGATATGGTCGGAAGGTCGTGGGCGTTGATCTTTACGATCGCGAGGTCCAGAGTATTGTCGGAACCGATCACCTTGCCGTCAAATGATCTTCCATCCTTAAGCGTTACCCGGATCTTGTCCGCCCCGCGGACCACGTGTTCATTTGTGAATATGAGGCCGTCCTGATTAATGATAAAGCCGGAACCGGCTCCTCTGATCGGCACGGCGTGGTCCTCAAAAAAGTTCCTGAAATCGGGATCGAGGTCAAAGCCGAAACCAAAGTCCTTGAACGGATTAAAAACGCTGGTCTGCTGTACCTTGATGACATCGATGTTGACGACCGCCGGGCCGACCTTTTCTACAATGTCCGCGATCAGGTTCGGGTTGCCGGCGCCGGTAAGCGCGGGAACAAACGCATGGGAGATCGGGGCAAAAATGAACAAAAAGGCGGACAGCAGTAAATATAATGTACTTTTCCTGATAAAGTTGTTCATATAACTGTTTGCCTCCTTTTGGGATTTGATGCGGTAGAAATTTGAAGAATTATACCAAAAGCAGAGGGGCGTGTCAAAACCGGCTCACGATTTTTTCTTGCCGGCATTCCCGGGCAATTTGGGTTTGGCGTGATGTTTTGAGGCATAGGTTTTAGCGGTATGCATCATTTTTTCGAATTCCTTTATGACCGGTTCGGGCACCCAGACCTCTCCGCATTGCTGGCAGACATGGGCGATAACGTTTTCCATCAGGTACAGTTTGCCGTTCTCGAACTCTTCGAGGTTAACTTTGTCTACCACCAGCTCGCCGCCGCAGGCCTGGCAGGCCTCCTCGGCCGATTCGAACGAATCTTCCGTCTGATCTTCGATGGGGTCTTTTTTCTTTTTATTTCCGTTCAAGATGAGCCATTATATATCCCAAAAAAAGTCTTGACAAGTAAATACTTGATGTTAAACTATCCATAATACCAGGAGGTGCATTGATGAGGAAAACATTTGTCCTGCTTCTTTTATCCGCGTTCTTATTTTCTTTGATAGCCCCTTCACTAGCCGCGAACCCTGCAGATAATAAGGCTCAAATAGCTAAACTCCAGAGCGAAGTTTCAAAGCTCGAAGCTACCCTTGCCACTACCAAGAGCAAGGTTCAGAAAGCCAGACTGCAGAGCACGATTGCCGGTCACAAAAAGGTGATCGCCGAGCTTCAGCGGGCAGCCGCGCGGCAATCATCCACGCAAACCATGACCGTCCAAAGACCGGCTCCGGTCCAGGCCGCGCCGGTGGAAGCGGCTCCCGCACAGCCTAAAATATTCGCGTTAAAAGGCGGATTGGCGGGTGGCGCGGGATTGATCGCGGCGGATTTCATGATGCCGGTTGGGCCGATGTATCTGGGCGGCGAAGCCGGATATGCGGTCGGCAACAACTTCGGGATCATTGATGCCGGGATCAAAGGTGTCTTTGATTTTGGCGGACCGTTCGTCGGGCTCGAAGTCAGCTACGGCGGGTACAGCAAGAAGGTCCAGGATGTCCCTGGTCTTTCAGGTATTATTGACAGCGGCGTCGGCGTGGGCCTTTTGGCCGGAACGGCGATGGGGCCGCTGGCGGTTACGGTCGGATATGATACCAAGCTGGGCGCTAGGGCTGATGCCGGTTACCGGATCCTGTTATAAGGAGGGGGTAAAATGAGTAAAAAGTTATTGGTTTTATTATTGGTAGCGGCCGTTGGTTTTACCTTCTTTGGCTGCGCCAAAGTTGCGGAAACCACGCAATCAGGGGGCGGTGGCGGTGGGACTAATGTCACCAATGTTACCGGAACACCTCCTGTCGGGACCACACAGGTAAGATTATCGGCCGGAAACGTTGCGGCTAATGGTAACAACCTGGCTTTCACTATGTCCGCGCTTAATCAAAACGGGACAGCGTTAACCGGAATGGGCGGAGGAAACTTCACGGGTGCAGTTTATGGTGCCAATCCTTCCATTTCAAGTGTTACGTCGACTACCACTTTAACGGCGGTTTCTTCTTTGACCGTAACCGTAGTTAATTTCGGCGGTACAGCAGTTTCTGCCGCGATGGTGATGGACAAGAGCGGAAGTATGTTTGGGGATAAATTAGTTTCTGCAGAGATCGCGGGAAAGTTGTTCGTTGACCAGATGGCGACCGATCCGAACAATAAAACCGCGGTGGTATGTTTTGACGATCATGTTGCGGTTGAAGCCGCAATGATGAACGCCGCGGCCAACAAACAGACCCTATATAATGCTGTAACCAAGGAAGCCGGATACGGCGGATCGACCGCATTGTATTATGGTATCGCCAACGGCATCTGGGAAGCATCAAAAGAAGCTGCGTCCGCCAGCAGAGTAAGGGCAGTTGTTGCTATGACCGACGGCGGGGAAAATGCGAGCCCAGCCCCATATAATGGGACAGATACCGGAACGGTTGAAGTTGTAAACCAGGCGATAAAAGCAAGTATCCCGGTTTATACGATCGGTTTATTCCTGGATTCCGGGGAAGCATCGTCTTATGCCCCTTATCTTAGGAGCATTGCTAAGGAGACCACCGGTTCAGCTGATAACTATTTTGAAGTTGTTATTGGTGTTACCGGTCTGTCTGTATCGGCCCAGAGGATCAAAGCGCTGGGAGTATTGTCGGATCTGTATACCAAGCTGGCAGGTGCGTTCAGCCAGTCGTATACATTCACTTGCACTACTTCTTCAACGCTTCCTCCAGGCACGTATTGGCTGATGTTGACCCTTCAAAATTACGGGTCGTTCAGCGGCCAGACAGTCGTCGTTCAGTTCGTTATCTCATAGTTTAGCGATACTGGTTCTTAAAGCGGGGTCCCGATCGATCGGGACCCCGCTTATTTGTTTGCGGGGAGAGAAGCAGCCCTCACCCGCGTCTTATCAAGCAGGTCATCTTGTTCCTTGCCTCCCTCTCCCAAAGGGCGAGGGGCGGGCCGATTAATTGTAACTATATCAACCACCCCTTCTCCCCCTGGGAGAAGGGGAATGAGATAAAGTATTTGCTCGAGTAGACGTGGATGAGGGCATTTAGTATATTCGCGGGTTAGGGGTCTTTGACGCTCTTGAACTTTTGTGTTAAAATATAAACATATTTATTTTATAATGTAAGGAGAAGATCCGATGCATTTTGATCTGGAACATGTTCGTAAGATTGACCCCGATATTGCCAAGATAATGGACCTTGAGTTCGAACGCCAGCAAACCCACCTTGAACTTATCGCTTCAGAAAATTTTACTTCACGCGCCGTGATGGAAGCCGCCGGATCGGTATTGACCAACAAATATGCCGAAGGTTATCCGGGAAAAAGATATTACGGCGGCTGCCAGTATGTCGATATGGTCGAGGACCTCGCCCGCGAAAGAGCCAAAAAGCTGTTCAATGCCGATCATGCCAATGTTCAGCCTCATTCAGGTTCCCAGGCCAACATGGCGGTTTACCTTGCCTGTCTTAATTACGGCGACACGGTCATGGGCCTGAACCTTTCCCACGGAGGACATTTAACCCACGGTTCGCCGGTCAATATTTCCGGAATATATTTTAAGTTCGTTTCGTACGGCGTAAGACAAGATACCGAAGTGATCGATTATGATGAACTCAGGAAGCAGGCGCTTGAAGTAAAACCGAAGATGATAGTTACCGGCGCGACCGCGTATCCCAGAACCCTGGATTTTATTAAATTCAGGCAGATCGCCGATGAAGTCGGCGCCGTGCTTATGGTCGACATTGCCCATATTGCCGGTCTGGTGATCGCCGGGGTCCATCCTTCACCGGTACCGCATTCGCAGGTCGTGACCACCACGACGCACAAAACGATCCGCGGGCCCCGCGGCGGAATGATAATGTGCCGGCAGGATTACGCGCAAAAAATAGACAAGGCGGTATTCCCCGGCCTGCAGGGCGGCCCGCTCATGCACATTATCTCGGCCAAAGCGGTCGCCTTAAAAGAGGCCGCAACACCCGAATTCAAAAAATATCAGGAGCAGATCGTTAAGAACGCCAAAGCATTGGCCCAGGCCCTGATCGATAACGGATTCCGCCTGGTTTCCGGAGGCACCGACACGCATCTGATGCTGGTCGATCTAAGGAGCAAAAAGATCAACGGCAAAGACGCAGAAAAGTTGCTGGACGAAGTAGGCGTAACGATCAATAAAAATACCATTCCGTATGATCCGGAAAAGCCGTTCATTACTTCCGGCATCAGGGTAGGGACGCCCGCGGTCACATCGCGGGGAATGAAAGAAGCGGAAATGAAGATCATTGCCGAATTCATCACGCGCGCGATAGATAATAAAGACAATGATCCCAAAAAGAAGGAGATCCGCGAGGAAGTCAGGAAGCTTTGCCTTCGATTCCCCCTCTATAAAGAATGATAGAACTTAAGCACGTATCAAAATTATATACCAACGGCGTCGAAGCTCTGCTGGATATAAATCTTCATATCGGGAAAGAAGAATTTGTGTTCATCGTGGGTCCGTCCGGCGCGGGAAAGACAACCCTGATGAAGATGCTCTACCGAGAAGAAGTGCCGAGCAGCGGACAGGTGATCGTCGATCGCGTCAATGTGACCGAGCTGACTCCCGATCAGGTTCCATACTTAAGAAGGAATATCGGGGTTGTTTTTCAGGATTACAAGCTTCTTCCCAGAAGAACGGTTTATGAGAACGTCGCTTTTGCCTTGCAGGTGACCGGGGCGGCGCGCTCGCAGATCCGGAGGCATACCATGCAGGCGCTGGAGCTGGTGGGTATGCTTAAACGAGCGAGTTCCTTCCCGGAGGAGCTTTCAGGCGGGGAGAAGCAAAGGGTATGCATCGCCCGGGCGATCGTGAATAATCCGCCGCTTTTGCTTGCCGATGAGCCGACCGGCAACCTCGATCCGCAGACGACTTTTGAGATCATGGAGCTTTTAGACAAGATCAACCGCCGCAGTACTACCCTGATCACCGCCACCCACAATAAGAACATCGTCGACATGATGAAGCGGCGGGTGGTCCAGCTGGAAGCGGGAAGGGTGATCAGGGACCAGCAACTGGGGACATACAGCAGCTCATGAGCGTATTATCAAATCTCGAATTTTTTGTGGTCGAAGCCCTGCGCAGCATCCGCCGTTCCGGCCTGATGAGCATTGTTGCTATCGGTATCGTCATTATCTCGCTCACGATCTTCGGAATGTTTCTGCTTTTTATGGCTAATCTGGGCAATATAGTGGCTTTTATGGGTTCGCGGCTCGATATTGTGGCATATGTCGATAAGGATCTGACCGCTGATGCCGCCCAGGTGCTGCAGACCTCGATCTCGCAGATCGGCGGGGTTGATACCGTGGTCTATGTTCCGAAAGAGGAAGCCTGGAAGAATTTCCGGGAAGAATTCGGAGCCAAGCTTGATCTGCGCGAAGTGATGGACGAGAACCCTCTGCCCAATTCCTTTTCGATCAAAGTGACGTCCCCGGATGTTTTGCCAAAAGTGGCGGAATCGGTCGCCAATTTCGCCGATGTCAGCGAGGTCCGCTACAGCGGAAAGCTGATCAAGCAGATCCAGACCATGGTGGATGCGGTCAGGCTTGGCGGTTTACTGCTTTCAGTCCTTTTATTCTTCGCGACATTATTGATCGTCGTCAATACTATAAGGTTAACGGTGCTGGCGCGGGAAACGGATATTTACATCATGCGGCTGGTAGGCGCGACCAAATCCTTTATCCGCTGGCCGTTCGTGATCGAAGGCGTTCTGATGGGGATAATGGGCGGAGCTTTCGGCATCATGATCCTGAAGTTTTCCTATGAATCGGTGCTGGCCAGGATAAAGGACGCGCTGCCTTTTTTACCGGTGGTATCCGATCCGAACGTCTTGACCCTGATCTATTTGAGCGTGGGAATAACCGGCGTGCTTTTAGGCATGCTGGGAGGATATATTTCGGTATCAAGAATTCTGAAAGAAAAGGGGTAATAATATGCTGACATGGCTTAGAAAACATACTAAAACAATAATGATCGCGGTCGCCGTGCTGTTTGCGATATCAATGTTCTACGGACTGGGCTACCGGGGCGTAAAGAATATCGGAAAAGAAAATACCGGTTTTATCAAGGTAAATGGAAAAGAGATCAGCCCCCGGCTCTATGCCAATATTTTCCAGAAAATGCGTGAGAACGCGCCCGAACGGTTAAAACCCGCGGAATCGATCGCTTTGCAGGCGCAGGCGCTTCAACAGACGATCGATTTTGCGATTATGCTTGAGGATGCCCAGAAGAACGTCGGGATTTCGGGCGGGGAGCTCAATCAGGCGATCGATGAGATCGTAAAACAGCAAAAATATACCTCTGTCGACCAGTTCAAGGCTGCGCTGGAAAGGACCGGATACGATTGGAACGACTTTAAACGCATGCTCAAGGATGACATGACCGTTCAGAAAATGGTACGTAAGGTCAGGGACGGCGTTTCGGTCTCTCCTAATGATCTGAGGGAGATCAAGGTAAGGCATATTCTTATCAGGATTGTTGCCGGCAAAGAGGATGAGGCCAAAAAACTGGCCGACAGCCTGCTGGAAAGGATTCGGAAAGGTGAGGATTTTGCCGCGCTGGCCAAAAAGTATTCCGAAGATCCGGGTTCGAAGAACTCCGGCGGATTGATCGATTTCTTCTCAGCCGGCGCGATGGTAAAGCCGTTTGAGGACCTGGCTTTTTCCCTGAAGGTCGGGGAAGTGGGCGGACCGGTAAAGACCGATTACGGGTATCACATCATCAAACTGGAAGACGCGAGGCTTAGGAAGATAAAGGGCGAGGCCGATCCGGAAAAAGCGATATTGAAGCAAAAGCAGGAGCGGGCTTACATGGAATGGATGTATAGCATAAAACAGAATGCTAAAGTTGAGATCCTTGATCCTTCGCTTAGAGCGCTCGACCTCCGATTTAGGGGCAGGATCGGCGACGCGGTCGCGGAATACCAGAAAGCGATCGTCCAGCATCCCGAGAATGCTTACCTGCACCTGGCGCTTGGCCAACTCTACGAGGAAGCGCAGAAGATCGATCTGGCGATCTATGAATACAAGCAAGCGATCCTGCGCGAAGCCGGAGACCCGACGCTGTATATCACGCTGGGCGACGCTTATCGCAAGAGCGGACAAAAGGATCCGGCGGTGGAACAGTACAAAAAAGCTTCTATTATTGCCGGAGACGATAAAAAAACGCACGAGGAGCTTAGCAAAATATTCAATCAGATCAAGCAGCCCGCGCTGTCCCTTCAGGAGTTGAAGGAGATCTCCCGCGTTGAAAAGAAGGAAGCTTTCGAAAAAAGCCTGAAAGAAAAAGCCAAGGTCAAGACAGAATAGCTTTTTGGCCTACCTCAAGCAGCTGTTCCACCCGGTCAAACGATGCTCCTTCAGCGTAGATCCGGAGCAGGGGTTCGGTCCCGGAAAGTCGGAACAATATCCATGAGGAATCTTCGAAATTCAATTTGATCCCGTCAAGCGTTTCGATATTTGTGATCTTGCTCCCGGCAAACGATCCCATTTTATTGAGCTCTTTCATTTTGGGGAGGGCGGTTTCCCGCTCCACGTGCAGGTCGATCCGGTCGTAATAATAATGGCCGAGCTCATCCATAATGCCGTCGAGGAGCTGTTTTAAGGTCTTTTTTTCGTAGGCCATCAGCTCCAGCAGGAGCAGGGCGCACAAGCTTCCGTCGCGCTCGGGAATATTGCCCAGCACTCCGATCCCTCCGCTTTCTTCCCCGCCGATCAGCACTTTTTCGTTGATCATTTTATCGGCGATGTGCTTGAAGCCGATCGGCACCTCATCGATCGGCAGTCCGTATTTTTTCGCCTGTTTTTCGACCAGCCGGGAAATATTGAAGGTCTTGACCACTTTCCCGCTCATTTTACGGTTCTCGACCAGATGCTTCAATATCAATGAAAAAGCATAATGTGAGGTTATGAATGTCCCGGTCGGATCGACCGCGCCGATCCGGTCCGCGTCGCCGTCGATCGCGATCCCGACCGATAGCTCCGGCATGCTTTTCATATATGACATGAGCTCTTCAAGGTTGGGGAGGATCGGCTCCGGGTTCACCCCGCCGAACAGGGGATCCCGATTGCCGTTGATCTCTTCAAGATCGATCAATTCCTTTAAATATCCGGATCCGCTGCCGTGCATTGGGTCCAGCACCGCGTTTATACCGGCTTTTTTTATCTTTTCAAGATCAACAAACGAAGCGATGTGCTTTAGGTATTCGGGTTTAGGGTCAAATACTTCGATTTTAACCGCGAATTTATTCGCAGGTTGAGGAACGTGACCGGAAGCCGAGAATAAATTCTCGCTTAAAATTTTCTCAACCGCCTTGGTCACCTCCGGTCGGGACGATCCGCCGAAATTCTCTTTTATCTTGAAACCGTTCCATTCCGGCGGGTTATGGCTGGCCGTGATCATGATGCCAGCGCCCAAACCGTGCGATTTGACAAAATAAGAAAGAGCGGGCGAGGGGAGCGATATTTTTGATAAATATGTCTTGATCCCGGCGGCGGCGCATACTTCGGCCGCGCAGGCGGCGAAATCCTCGGATTGAAAACGATTATCAAACCCGACCGCAACTCCGTCCTTGGCCAGGCCGCTTTTTTTCAGGTATAAAATGAAGGCGGCGGTGACCAGCCGAATATTGTTAAAAGTAAAATCATCCGCGATCCTGGCCCTCCAGCCGTCTGTTCCGAACTTTATCATTGCGACGGGCTCCCTTCATCGGTTTTATATATATCCTCTGCATTTTCGTCGGGATTATTGGGCTCTACTTTTGGATGAATATAACATTGCGAGATCGGCACGTCATTCTCGAAGAATTGAGCGGCAACTACCCGGTTCGCGGGGCAATAGCTGTTTGCCAGAAGCCCGGAGCTCAAGCAGATCCTCACCGTTACCAGCCCCTGAGGCGGCGGGAAGTCGAGCGGCGGATCGTTCGCGGTGGCCTGGGTCATGAAATCCTTGAAGATCCTGGGACAGATCGCAACTTCCGCGATCCCTTTCATGTGATGATTGTCATCGTTGCCCACCCAGACCCCGGTAACCAGCTGGGGCGTGTAACCGATGATCCAGGCGTCCTTGAAATCTTCCGTTGTTCCGGTCTTGGCCGCGGCGGGACGGTTCAACCGTCCCATGTATCCGGTCCCCCTGGCCAGAACCCCCTTCATCATGTCCACCATGATCGCGGCCACGTTCTCTTCGAGCACGCGCTCGCCTTTAGGCTCATATTGATAGATCACCGCTCCGTCCCGATTGACGATCTTGGTAATGGCGGTCGGTTCCACTTTAACGCCGTTGTTGGCGAACACGCCGTAAGCGGATACCATCTCGATCATCGATACATCGGAAACGCCCAGCGTGAGTGCCAACCCTGATTCCAGGTTGCTGGTTATACCCAGCCTTCTGGCCATCGAGATCGCGGAATCGATTCCTACTTTATTAAGCAGTTCAATTGCCGGAAGATTAAGGGAATGTTCCAGCGCGTAACGCATGGTCACGTTGCCCCGCCACTTGCGGTCAAAATCCTTCGGTTCCCATTTGCCGAAGGGATTCCACTTATTGGGGAATACGTTGTAAGTGGTCGGTTTGTCCGCCAGCACGGTCCCGGGAGATATGCCCTGTTCGATCGCGGCGGCGTACACAAAAGGCTTGAACGACGATCCCGGTTGGCGCTTCATCTGTATCGCGCGGTTGAACTGGCTTTTAACGAAATCGGCTCCGCCGACCATAGCTTTGATGAACCCGGTCCGCGGGTCTATCGCAAGCAGGGCCGCCTGCGAGAAGTCGTATTTTTTGCCTTCCTCATTGACGTATTTTTTTATGGTATCCTCTGCGGCGGCCTGGGCGTTTAAATCCAGCGTAGTGTAGACCCTCATCCCGCCCTTGTTGACGGCTTCCTCCCCGAATTTTTTTATCAGCTCTCCCCAGACATAGGACACAAAATAGGGCGCGGATTGACCATACCTTTTAAGATTTTCAGGATGCAGTACGATCTGCTCGGCATAGGCCTTTCTGGCGTCGTCGAGCGAGACCAGGCTTTGTTTCACCATTTTTATCAGCACGATCTTTTGCCGGGACTTAGCCAGCTTGAAATTGCGATAGGGCGAATAGATCTCGGGCCCTTCGATAATACCCATGAGCATTGAGGCTTCCCCGAGCGTGAGCTCGTTGGCGTGTTTTCCGAAATAGGCGTCGGACGCGGCCTCCACGCCGTAGGCATTGTGACCGAGATAGATCTGGTTAAGGTAATATTCGAGGATCTCGTCTTTTGTGAAGCGCCTTTCTATTTGAATCGCCAGCAGTACTTCGGCCAGCTTCCGGAAAAGCGTTTTTTGCCTGCTAAGGAACAGGTTCCTGGCCAGCTGTTGGGTGATGGTGGAGCCGCCTTCTACGATCCGTCCATACATGAGGTTCCGGCCGGTGGCCCTTAGTATTCCCAAGACATCAATGCCGTGATGGTTGTAAAACCTCTCGTCCTCGACCGCCACCAACGCTTTTTGGAGGTAGGGGCTGATCCGCGATAAAGGCACGACCCGCCGGTTCTCTTCCTCGTGGAACCGGGCGATGATCTTTCCGTCCTGGGTCAATAGCACCGACGCTTCCGAAGGGGTGTAGTAATTTAGGTCATCCACATTGGGAAGCGATAACAGTATCTGGAGCAATATCCCGGAAACCGCGGCCAGAAGGACGAACACGACGATGATAAAAGTCCTGGAAAGCTTCATAAATATATAATATTATACCATATATGAGGGCTTGTTTTGACCTGGCGCGATCCGCAGTTCTATGGCTTATCTTCTTCTTTGGCATTTTCACGATCGCTCTTTTGTATCCGATCATCCGGTATCTTTCTCCTGGTAACGAAGAGATCTTTCAGTATATGATGGGCTTCTGGGCCAGGATGTGCCTTCGCTGTTCACTGACCCGGGTCCGATTGATCGGTGCCGCGAATATTCCCGCGGCCGGCGGAATGGTCATTGCCGCCAATCATAGCAGTTTCATCGATAACCTCGTTTTGTTGGGTGAGCTTCCTCTTCGGTTTAAGATCGTGGCTTCCCGCGCTGGATTTTCATTGCCTTTTATGGGAAGGGTGTATCGCGGGGCGGGATACATACCCACCGGGCTGCGTATGGACCTGTCGGAACAGATGAAGCTCTACCGCGAACTGAAAAATAAGCGTAATGTACTGATATACAGCAAATTACCGAAAAATAGTAAGCTCGGGGAATTTACCGAAGCCATGATCGCGGCGGCCAGGGAAACGCATTGTCCGATCGTCCCGATCTCAATTAAGCATGCCCGCGAGGTCTTGCCGATGAAAAAATTCATATTAAAAAAAGGCGAGATCGTGGTCAGGATCGGGGAGCCGATCTATGTGCCGGACCTTAAGATTTTACAAGATAAGATCAGGGAATTGTATCAGGCGGAGGAGGGGGCGTTCCGGGCTTGACCCGGAATCCTGGGGTGGAGGGGTTTGTCATTCCAGGCTTGAACTGGAATCCAGGGGAGGGGCTTTCGATCCTTCTGGATTCCAGCGTTCGCTGGAATGACGGATGACAGTTTGAAGGAGGGGTTTGTCATTCCAGATTTAATCTGGAATCCAGGGGCGGGGTTTTCGATCCTTCTGGATCCCAGCGTTCGCTGGAATGACGGATGGCAGTTTGAAGGAGGGGTTTCAGTCATTCCAGGCTTGACCTGGTGTCCAGGGGTGGATGGGTTTGTCATTCCAGGCTTGACCTGGAATCCAGGGGGGGGGCTTTCGATCCTTCTGGATTCCAGCTTTCGCTGGAATGACAGGCTCCAGCGTTCGCCGGGATGACGGATGAAGATTTGAAACCTGGATGCAAGTTTTTTGTCCCGTCTTCCGATATCTTATGCGGAGGACTAAGGTGGCAATAGATCTTTCTTCCGTAAACGTAAATTTGGATAAGATAAACGGTGATATCAACAGTATTTTATCTGAAATAAAACCGATGTTCAATTCGGAGCAATGCCATGTAAATATTCCCGGAAATGTGGTAAACTCGGTTGATCTTGATAGCGCATGCAAGATTTTTGGCCTTAAGTCCGATAAATAAAATGGAGACATATATATAATGGTTAATTTTGAAGCGGCAAATGGATTTGGCAGAAATAGAGCGCAGTGGAAACTGCAGGGAGGCTTGGGCAATAAAGCTCAGGCTTTCAGCGAATCCACGCAAAAAGCTACACGTGCCTTAACCCAGGACCAGTTCATCCACGGCGCCCACAACACGGAGACCCGCGATTCCACTTCGGGAAAATACGAGCGTTTGGAAAAGGGATATACGAGCGTGCTCGAGGAACTGTTCACCTGGATCGCCAACCTTTTTGGCAAGGGCACCCCCAAGACCGCTCCCCGCGATCCGGGGACGGGAGACGCGATACCTACCCCGGTTGGAAAGGCCCCCGGGGAGATAGCGCCCGGAAACCCCGGAGCGTCGGACATTGCCCCTAGAGGAGTGACAGCATGAGCATAGATTGGTTCTCTTTTTTTATTGGAACCGGCGCGGGCGTGTTTTTAATGTCCATTACCGGGCTGATATCCTCTTACATAAGATTAAAGAAAGCAAGGGCACGGGTTGATCTTATGGAAGCAAAAATCAAAAAGTTCCAGGATATCCTTGAAAAGAAAAAAGAAGAATTGATCGGACGGATCGAAGAGGAGAAAAAATCGTGATCGCATTGGCAGGCGACGTCCTTGGGCTAAACCCGGCAGGCGGAGCCCCCAAGCCGGTTGGCAAAAAGGCGATCGCACCACAACCCCCGGCGATGCCCATAGATCAAGTGACCGTGAGCGACCAAGCCCGTAAGGAGATTGCTCCGGGAGTTACCGAAACCGGTAAAATACCGGTAGCGGGGAAAAAGGAGCCGGACGGCGTCGATCGTTTATTGGGCCTTATGTCCGATCTTTTTGGCACAACCCTTTATGACAAAGGCGGCGTTGGAGGATGGATCCGTGAACAGCGAGCGAAAAATCCCGATGGGAAGATCGATTTTAGGGATATCGGTTTTAGAAGGGCTCTAGCCAGGGATCTTTATGGAGAAATGGCGACCAAATGGAGCGATAGTGAAGTAAAGGATCACATAACCGATGAGGCGGTCGACTACTTCTTTGGAAATCAGGATGGCAAGATCGATTCGAACGATCAAATGACCACCGCCCAGTTGATAAAACGGCTTGAATTCACTCTGCCCAGGTTCAAGGCGCAGATTGCCGCGGGCGGCGAGAACGCTTTCACATACCTTGGTTCATACCTTAGTTCTCACGAAATAATTATAGTCGATTACACCAGGGCGGCCGAATACTTTAAAGGCGTTGATTTTTCGGCTTTAGGTAGAGCAAACGACCGCATATTTAATAAATGCCTCGACGGCGTAATGGAAACCTACAAGTTCCTTTCTGTCAAAGGAATGATAAGCGAAGATGAATTTAAGGCCGCGGCTGAAGCATACGGCAAGTTCAAAAAAGGCGAAGGCGACGAAAAAACACTTCCTCCCCGGTTCAAGGAATTGCTCTTCGCTTCGTACTGGGGATTGTTCAAAGCGGAGTGCGGCGCCAGAGGCGTAAAACTGCCAAAGGACGCTTTACAAGATAAAATAAAAGGTCCGAAACTGGTCATGGACCTTATGCAGGGAGCGTTCCAGAACTTTATCGAAGGCCACAGCGACGTGAATCCGGAAAATATCACCCATGACCTTCCGGACAGCCTTGACGAAACCGGCATTCAAAAAGCCAAAACCGCAAGAGATAATCAAGTCGGCGCCCGCAACGCAGCCAAAAAGACCGATGAGGTTCCTGCTCCGGATGGCAATGTTAAAGTCGTCCAATAAAAGAATACCCCTTTTTAATGCAAGTCCCATGGACTATAATCCGATAATATAGTGTAATGGTCAATGGCGTAAACCCTAATCCAAATATCGATAAACTCAATCAGAAAAATGATGTCTATCAGGGCAGCATCAATCCTTCTTTTATCCCGTCAAACGAACCCGAGCCGGGCGAGACCAAATCCACAACTGATTCGACTTTGATCTCGTCCACCACACCCGGGGCCGTCAATTCGGCCATGTCTTCGGCTATATATAATGCCGGAGGGGTTCAGAAACCGGAAGACATAGGTTACATCAAGAACACTCCGACGCCTCCCAGCCCGACACCTCCCAGCCCGCCTCCTCCGCCTCCCGGCGATGCCGGAGGAGTTGGCGGATCGACCCCGACGGGCGGCACGAGCGGTGATACAAGCACCGGTATGGATGTGGCGGGGGACGTCGACCAGGGAATGGACGATTTCTGGAACAGCGTCTTAAATGACCCCCTTTATGACACGGATATTAACGGGTTTGAAAGCCTCAACGGAGATAAACTGGAAGCACTTTACCGCCAGCTTCTCTCCCTTATGAATACCAGGCTTTTTATGATGATGTTCCTCGAGCAGAGGGGCGAGATCCGCGATATGCTGTTTAAAGCCTTCATCAGCGCCGATCTTTCGGATGTCTCCAAAAAAACCTCGCTGGTCGAGCTGACCGGCAAATCGAACGCTAAACTGGCAAAATTTTTCCAGAAGGGTATCGCCATCCTGATGACGAACATCAAAGCCCACAATGACGCGGTTTTAGCTGAAAAACTTAAAGAAGCCGATGACGCTAAAGGCAGCGGCTGGGATAACTACTGGTCCAGCAACGGCGACCAGGAAGACGCGCTCCAGATGGCGGAAGATGCCAAAAAAGAATACAAGGATGCCATGGACAGGAGCATCGCTTCGCTAAACCGCGTTTTTGGCGGGAGCTTTGTCGGACTAACTCCGGAAACTAAAGCGAAAGGTGACGAGGTCATGAACGACCTCAAGAATTCGGAGAGCCATCTTACTTACGATGCGGACGGTTATGTGGATACCGGGGCTTTCAAGCAGTACATTGTTGACTTGAGAAATGAGTTCATAGGTCTTTTGAACGTGAACCGGCTGGTAGTTTCATCCGCCCGGCAGAAAGAATCGATGCAGAAGGCGATGTTCGAAGCGATCACCGGAAAAAGCGGCTTGAGCGAACGCCTGGGCGGCGCGGAAGAAGGGGTTGAGTCGGAGAACGCCCACCAGGCGGTGCTTTTTGACCAGACCGCCAGCTCGATACTCGAAGTGCAAAAGGTAAAGAACGACATCAAGTTCATCCAGAAACAGATAGAGAAGATCGATGATTCGATGTGGGCCACCGTGCTGGGGAACATTTTTGAAGCGGTGGCGATCGTCGCCACCATTGTGGTTGCGGTGGCGGTATCGATCGTTACCTGGGGATCGGCTACGGCGGGGGCGGTCGCGGGGGCGGTCGCGCTGGTCGCCCTGATAGTTGCAGTTTGCGCGGGGGTGTTGGCGGCGACGTTCAAGTACGTCGGGGCAGAGATCGGCGATGCGGTGGATGACGCTTATGACCCATCTGTTGATACTTATAACCCCAAAATGCGGGAAAAAGATCGCGTTAAACACAGTATGCTTGACCAGGCGGATGAACTTGAGTACGAAGAGCAAATGCTGGTAAACGGCGTCGGGATGGGGCAGATCGATACTTTAAGCGATGATTACCTGGCGGTTAACAATGGACAGATCGCTAACCTTACCCGCCAGCTGAATGGCCTTCAAAATGCCATGCGCGTGATCGCGAAAATGATGAAACAGCAGGCGGAGATCCGCCGGATGATCCAGCGGGCGCTGACCGGACTTTCGGGAGGGAGCGCCTCCGGAAATCTCACCAGCGCGGCGCTGGAAGATGTCTTAAAACAGATGGGAATGCAGTTCCAGGCCCTGGTATCCAACCTAAGTGAATACAAAGACGCCCAGAACAACGAGATCCAGCAGGCCAAGGCCATGGAAGCAGCGCGGATCAACTTTGCCGTAAGCATGGTAACGGCGGTCGTGGCCGCGATCATCGGGGCGGTGATCCCGGGCGTGGGGGGGCTGATGGGAGCGCTGATCGGGTTTTCGGTCGGTATGACGCTTGGTTCGGCGATCGCAGGTATGATCACTGCCTCATTGTACGACACCAGAAACATCACTTACGCGCCGAACGTCAACGATTGGCGGCCGATCGGCAGCGAGGGGAAAGGGCGGACCGGTTCGGTGCTGGCCAATCTCGATACCGAAGCTTTTAATGTATATGATGAGCTCTTTTCGGTGGGGACCTGCGACGCGGGCGACGGCAACATCGGCCTGAACACCAACAAAATACAGGCAATGCAGAAGCGGCTGGAGAATATCTTTATTACCATCGGCAATATCGCCTCTACCATTGAAGCCAAAAGCAAAATGCTCAAGGCGATCTGGCAGTCGCTAGGGGTTGTGACCGACGAGACCGAATCGATCAGCGACATGGTCCGGGGTAATTTTGAGACCCAGATGAAGGTTTTTCACAGCGCGGTCAGCGCGCTGTCAGAGAAGGTGGAGGTGGCCAACCGGGCCAACGCCGCTCAGCAGCAATACGACAATGCCACCACCAAATTGATCGTTACGGTAGCGCTGCTTGCCGTGTCGGCGGTAATCGGCGGGGCGACGGGATTGACCTCTGTCTTTAACCTCTGTCTTTCCGTCACCAACCTAACGGTATCGGCGATTGATATGATTAATGCATGGATGAGAGCGCGCAACGATACCGGCGAACTTGGGACCATGGCCGCGCAGACCACGCCTGAAGACGCGAAGTCGGTAAAACAAAAAATGTCCGCGGAGCAGCAGCTTCTGGAGAAGGCGGAAGAGATCGAGGCGGGGATCTCGGTCAATTCGGGCATGATCGTTCAGGGCGGCGGCGGCAACTATGGGATCAACAGCGGAATGTTCGAGGTCCAAAACGCGGCGCTTGAAAAAATGAACCGCATCAAAGAACTTATTGGGGACATAGTTAACCAGGGCAAAGACGTTAAAAGCCGGCTGGCGAGGGTACTTGGCGGAGTAAGGCCGAATTCTCCAAACGCCATGGATACAGCGGCCTATATTTCAAGCACCATCGCGCGCGCCATGCTCCAGACCCAGATGCAGGCGGTGCAGCAGTTGGTAGGGCGTATGAACCAGATAAACCAGGCCGAAAAAAACGCCATCCTGCAGTCGGTAAGCACCGGCATTTCGGCGGTACAGGTTGCGCTTTCGGTGGTAAACTTCGCCAAGACCAACGGGGCAATGAAAGAATTCAAGGATATGCAGAAGGATATACAGAGCAAGCCGGAAGCGAAAGACAAATGGGACCAGAAGGAGATCAACCGCAGGACCGAAAATTACAAGGAAGCGCTAAAGACCAGCCAGAATATCGGCTACGTGAATTTGGCTTTGTCCGTGGTCCAGACCCTTATCGATTCATTACTTATTGCTTCCGACCACTGGAGCGCCGGGCCGGACAAAAATGAAAAAGCGGTCAGCGAAAGCAAGAACAAGGAAAATGTCGCAAAAAGCCGGCAGGCGATATCTTCCGCGCAGGGAGCGTCTGTTTCATCTTACGGAGCCCAGCTCGATTCGATGGAAGCGGAGTCCACCACTCTCGCTCTTGATTCCGGCAATGCAGACCTTGACATGCAGTTCCAGGAGATATTAAGGAACGCGGACACTCAGCTGATGAATACCTCCGAAAGCCATTTAAAGAGCCTTCTCGGCCAGGCGACCAGCCTGATGGACGGCGTGAGCAAAAAGGACTCGGCCAAGCTGGCGGTCGAATACGGCAAGCAGAGGCTGGATATTCAACAGAAAGAAGATGACTTCAGGAAAAAAGCGGCCATGGCTGCCGCCGCCGATGTGCGCTATGCTCAGGCAAAACAGGCGCTTGAAACATACCGCCCGGAACAACAGCCCGATCGTGCAAATCAACCGATGTCGGGCAGGCTTGAAAAGCTTTTGGCGGATGTCGAGAATGCGAGGAGAGAAGTTGATGCGGCGAAGGCAGATGTGGTAAAAAGCTATAAAGATTGGAAAGAAAGCGCGGGCAAACTGTTAACGATCGTGACCGCTCAAAATGCACGGTTGGGCAAAAAGACCGATCTGCCGCCGGAGCTTCAAGCCATGGCTGATGATCCGGTTTCCGATGAGAAAATATTTGAATCAGCCAAAAAGGTCAGCGAAGGGCAGCCGCTCGATCTTACTTTTGAGACCACGATCGAAGGGAAAAAAGTAGACATCACCCTGACCATGGCGGCGGACGGGACCCCGAAGATCAATTATACAAACGATCAGGGAAAACAGGTTTCAATGACCCTTCCCGAATATGCAGCTATCAGGGAAACGGAGCTGAAAAACAAGGCTCAAAAAGCCGATGGTGAGGCGACCATCAGGGAGAACGAGTCAACCCTGGCGGACCGGGATGCGTCCAAAGCTGAACGAGAAGCCAAAGAAACAAAACTCCCAAGCGCGGCGGCGGACGCAAAGGAAAAACGCAGGATCGCCACAGAAAAGAAAACTATTGCCACGGAGGCACGGGAAGCCCACAAAGCCGCCGCCGCAAAGAAATATGATCTTATGCAGGATGAGGTCATCAAGCGGATGGTCGGACAAAGTGTCGAATCTTATGATAAGACCTCCCGGGCGATGGCAAGGTTCATGGAAGATGTGACATCTATGTCCACCTCGGTTTCACAAATGTCTTCCGAAGTGTCTATTGAAGCGGACAAAGCGATGGCCGCCATGAACAAGATGGACGAGGAAGTAAAGGAAAAACGGGGGAACCGGGAGCTTAAGGAGCTGTCGGCAGAAGAGCTCCAGTCGCATTATGATACCGTTTATAAGGAAGTGTTCCTGCCGACCAGGGCGGAACTCCAGCAGATACTCAAGGATAAAAGCCAGGTCAATTCGGAGCTCCGGCAGCTTAAGGCCGAACAGAAAACGGAAGATGACCTGATCAAAGCCGGTGAATTGAAACCGGAAGATGTTAAAGAAAAGGCCCAGGTTCGCCGCAACCGGATCGCAGAGCTCGAGGTAAAGATGGGCGATATTTCATCGAGAGAAGGAGCCTGCCGCGCCCGGATCAAATCGTTCAACCAGTACATCGGCCAGATTAATAATGAATTCCGTGCCAAGACGGTCACGACCGATAATCCAAAAGGGAAGGACCTGAAACCGGCTGCTTCTCCTGACGCTACTACGGCCGTGACCAAGCCCAAGGCCGAAGGAAAACCGACGGCTGGACCCGAGATCGCTCCGAGCGCCGGGAAACCTGTATCTAAACCTTTATCAGACCCGGTCGTGCAGGCCGTGCTTCAAGGAAAAGTGTTTATTGAGAACGGCAAAGTGAACGTTAACGGCAGCGGGAAAATGGCAGTTGAGGATGTGGTAACCAAATTAAAGGCGGCGCTCGAAGACCCGAGGATATCAAAAGATCAGAAAGCGATAATCCAGGCCGAGATCAATCGCCTGTCTACTGAGGCGGCGGTCCCGGCCACAACCCCGGACAAGGCGGAAAAGACCTCCACCGCTTCATCTGCGGCCACGGCAGAATCCGGTGAAGTCAAGAAAGAAGAATTGAAAAGTGGTAATATATGGAAGTCTGAGTTCGCGGAGGATCTCAGACTTGTGCTGGCTAAGGTCGACGATGCGAGCGGCAGGCTCAAAGGCTATGCCCAGACGATCGAGCATCTGACCATTCGGGTTGATAAAATTAAATCGTTCGCTCCTAAGGAATCTCTAACCGCATGACGATGCGTAAAATCGAAGAAGCCAGGGCCCGGGCGGAAGCATTAAAAAAAGAGCATGACGCGCTGGTCTCCGAACTGGCCAAGAAGAAGGCCGAGATCGACGGAATTGCCGCCGGCCATGATAAATACAAGGATAACCCCGCGATGCTTTCCCAGCTTGAAGAGGTCATGAAAAAGAGGATGGAAGAGCTTTCCGCCCTGATCAGGAATATTGATGAGCTTGGCGATAAGATCAAAGCCGTGAACGAAGAGCTGAACCGCTTGTTTGACGAGATAAAAACTCAGATAAAGCGTGTGCCTGCTAAGGAGTCCCCGATTGTAAAGATCGCTAAAACCCCATTGGCCGAAAAAATGCTGAATCAGGCGATGGCGGTAAAGCCCCTGGTAAAGCAAGACATCCCAGTTGCCAAACCCGCTGCCGCTAAACCAACCCCGGCTGTAATTGAGAATAAAAAGGAAGCCCCGGCGCCTGTAAAGGAAGCGGAAAAAAAGATCAAAACTGAGGTCAAAAAGACAGCTCCTTCAGGGGACCTTTATGATAAAGCCGCCCGCGAAGCCAAAGCGCAGGAAGAATACTTGAAGAAAATGTCCGGTTCCCACAAGGATTACGGCGCAGCTTAATCCCGCCCCCTGGCCTTAAAATCCATGCAAGTTTTTACGCTCCCCCCCCGATTATATATGTGAACGCATATGCAGATATCAAATTCAATAAATAACAATATGAGCTCGGTGAGGGAGAACGTATTGGATGCCCTTAAGAGCGGGAATGTGTCAGACGGCCTTAAAGCGACCGATCTTTTTTTAAATTCTAATAGTGGTACTTGCGTTTCCATTTCCAAGACTGATGATGTTGCCACTTTGGCTCATCAGCTCCTGGGAGGAAAAATGACCCAGGTTAACACGGTAGTCTGAAAGGAGAAATGAAATGACAGAAACTACAGGCGCCGCCGGACAGATAAAACCAGGTTTTCAGTCTGAAACCGGACGAGCGATGATCAACGAGCTCAAGACCATCCTTGGCGGAGATAAGGGCGTCAATACCAATACCGATCTTAATGCCAAGTCGGAAGAGATCGTTAAGGCCAATACTTCGATCGCCGGCGGAAATTCGGCCTTGGGACAAAGAGGAGTAGTAGTCTAATGGAAATTCAGGGTATTTCAGGTAAACCCGCAATTGCGGCAAAACCGGAAACAAACAACCAGGCGACGCGCGCCGATGGGGCCAGCTTTTTGGGCTCGATCACGGAAGCGGTAAAAGCGGGAAAGATCGTTATGCCAGGCGGGACCAATATGGAACAGCTCGATTTTAAGAAGACAAAAGTTAACGGGGAAACGGGTATCAAGGCCGAAGAAACGGAAGAAGAAAAGATCAAAGGGTTTCTGACCAGGATAAAAAATATTCTGGATAAATCAAAAAAATAAAGGAGGTGATACGAGATGATAAATATGGAAGTAGCACTTGACTGCGCGAAGATGATCGACGACCGTTTGAACCTGCTTGAGCATGTGAACACCTTGACGGCTGATGGAGATGGTTCGACCGATATCAGCACGTCGGA
>CAIYXV010000113.1 GCA_903930225.1 uncultured bacterium
ATCGTTATGTTCTTTTTGCGCGCTTTCTCGGCGACGGTATCCTGAGCGCGGGAAATAACTTTTTCGATATCTACTTTCATATACGGGCCCAGCTCTTGTTTTGATTCGAGGCGCGAGATCTCTAGCAGGTCGTCGATCAGCATCGAAAGATTGACGGCGTGCTTGTCGGCCTTCTCAATGAACTCGCGATTATGCTCCCTGTCGTCGATCGCGCCGTTAAGGAGCGTCTCCAGGTAATTGCGAATCGCAGTCAGCGGCGTTTTAAGCTCGTGCGAAACATTGGCCACGAACTCGGACCGGTACTGGAAAAGCTTTTTCATCTCGGTTATATCGTAAAGCGCGCAAACCACGCCCAATATCCGTCCACTCTCGTCGCGGATGGGGTTCGCGGTCCCCACGAACGAGCGCTCCACCGGAGTTATCATATCGAACTCCCGATCGACCTTTTCCCCCGATCGCAGGGAAATTTCGATCAGGTCCGAGATCTCGTTGTTTTTAATAGCTTCCCGGATCGTAAGCGAGATTATCTCGGGTTCAAATACCGAAAATATCTTCTCTATCGCCGGATTGGCCAGAATTATCCGGCCGTTACCATCCACCGCCAGCACGCCTTCATTGATGCTCGAGAGTATGGCGGATATCTGCCCCCGCTCCGCCGACAGTTTTTTAAAATTATCGGCCAGGGAAAAGCTCATCATTTCCACTGCCTCTTCCAGCTCCCCGATCTCCGACCGGGACTTGCGCATAATGGTTTGGGGATATTCGCCGCCGGCGATCTTTTTGGTGACGGCGGTCAGCCGGACAATGGGGCCGGTAAGCGCCCGCGTTGTCCAGAATCCCAGGATCGCGGAAACGAGGAGCGCTATGGCCAGGACGACTGAAGCGGATTTGACACCCCAAAAAGCCAATATAATAAGAAGGATTGAGACCAGAAGAAATGCAAAATAAAAATTGGGAAGGTTTTTAAACATCCGAGAATTTATATCCAACGCCCCGCACGGTTTTAAGATGCCGCCCCGCCCGCCCCAGTTTTTCGCGGAGGCGGCGGACATGAACATCGACCGTTCGGGTCTCAACTTCAGACGAGATGCTCCATACGCTGTCCAGCAGGCGGTCGCGGCCGAAGACCCTTTCCTTGTTTTCGGCCAGATAAAGCAGCAGCGCGAACTCCTTGGCCGTTAGCTCGACCGATCTGCCCGCCGCGCGGACGCTGTGTTTTTCCGGATCGATCTCAAGGTCCGCGAACTTAAGGGCCGAGCGGGTCTCTTTTATTTTCCGGCCGTATCTTTTTAATATGGCTTTGATGCGCGCGATCAGCTCCCGCATGCTGAAGGGTTTGGTGATATAGTCGTCCGCCCCCACCTCAAGCCCTACCACCTTGTCGGTTTCCGCGGCTTTGGCGGTAAGCATGATCACGGGCAGGTTCTCGGTGCGGCGGTCGTGCTTAAGCGCTTTTAAAAGTTCGATCCCGTCCATCCCGGGAAGCATCAGATCGAGAAGTACCAGATCGGGGATAAGCTCCGTCGCCTGCTTCAGTCCATTGATGCCGTCATAAGAATGATGGGTCTCAAACCCTTCTTTCTTGAGATTGTACTCAAGGGCCTGAACAATATCTCTCTCGTCCTCGATTATTAAGATTTTAATCATATTACATTTTACGCGTTACGAGTTACACGTTACGAGTTTATCAGCCACTCAATGATCGTTCGGACCGGCACCCCGGTCGCGCCTTCCGCCAGATATTTACAAGCTTTGGTAAAATAAGCGGTCCCCGCGATATCCATATGCGCCCACGGCGTATCGCCCACGAACTTTGCCAGAAATGCCGCGCCAATCGACGGCTGGGCCTTGCCGGTGCCGGAAGAGTTCTTAAGATCGGCCACCGAGCTCTTGATCGCTTCTTTATATTCATCGTAAAGCGGCAGGCGCCACATCTTCTGCCCGCAGTCGTTCCCGGTCTTGATCAGCGAGCCGATCATCTCATCATCGTTGCCGATCACGCCCGAAGCCGCGTCGCCCAGCGCTACGATACAGCCGCCGGTAAGGGTCGCGATATCAATGATCCGGGTCGCGCCTCTTTTTTTGGCATAAGTGATCGCGTCCGCCAGGATCATTCTTCCCTCCGCGTCGGTATTGATCACTTCTACTGTGTATCCAGACAATGAAGTTATCACATCGCCCGGCTTGGTCGCGTGGCCGGAAGGCATGTTCTCCGTCAGCGGCATGATCCCGATCACGTTCTTTTTGGGCTTAAGGTCAGAGAGCAGGCTCATGATCCCCAGCACCGCCGCCGCTCCCGCCATGTCGGTCTTCATCTCTTCCATGTTCTTTGACGGTTTTAAAGAGATGCCGCCGGAATCGAATGTGATCCCTTTTCCCACCAGCGCGATCTTTTCTTTTGATCCCGGGTTCCCCCTGTATTCGATCGCCACCAGTTTCGGCGGCTCGTCCGATCCCTTTGCCACCGAGAGCAGGGCTCCCATTCCCTCTTTTTTAGGATCGAGCACGGCGACTTTCAGTTTGTTCACTTTCGCGATCTTAACCGCCAGTTTGGCGAAAGCCGAAGGGGTCAAGCGGTTCGAGGGCTCGTTGACCAGGTCGCGGGCGTGGTTCTCGGCCTCGGCAATGATCCGGCCGAGTTCGGCGCCGGCCCTGATCGATCGCATCTTGTTCTTGTCGCATTCAATGATCAGAAGATTGTCTACTTTAAAATCAGGCAGTTCTTTTTCTTTGGCATAGCCGCAAAACCGGTAAACTCCGAGCACGGCTCCTTCAACTAGCGCCTTGGCCGCGTCCTTAACGTCCAGCCCGCCCTTGCCCGCGCCATGGACCACGGTGGCAATACTGCCGGCCTTTATCTCCCGGGCTTTGTTCACGATCGCCGCTCCCGCGCATCTGACCGTATCCAGATCGACTTTTTCCCTTTTCCCCATGCCTACCACCGCCAGCTTTTTCGCCTTCAGCCTGCCCTCGCAGTGGATCAGCGTGATCTTCCCGAGCTTGCCGCTTATCTCTCCGTCCTTTACCAGCCGGGTGATAATTCCTCCCAGCGCCCGGTCGGCCGAGCGGGCGGCTTCTCCCAGACTTTTCTCATCTTCATAATGATTGACGACCAAAAGGTCCGACTTCGCGTGCACGTCCGAAATACATTTTACATCTATGCGCATTATTTCCTCCCGTTACTTTGGCGGCAGTATTTTTCTTCTATATAATTATACCACTATCGTATCCCGGCAAGCATAAGCAGAAGACTAAAAGAAAATAGCCGCTTCATGTTTGGCGTTTTCAGTACAATCCGAACCGTGGATGACGTTTTTCATGGTGCCGTCGGCGGTGTAAATATTATCTTCCTTATAATCGCCGCGGATCGTTCCGGGGTCGGCCTGGCGGGGATCGGTCGCGCCCATCAGCTTTCGCAGGCGGCTTACGGCATTTTCTCCTTCGATCTCAATCGCATGGGAAGGGCCGGAGGTTATCAGCTTTACCAGTCCGCTGTAAAAAGGTTTTTCTTTATGGACCGCGTAAAGTTTGCGGGCCTGCTCTTCGGAAACGGTCAGGTCCCGGCTTTTAACGATCTTAAGTCCGCTTTTTTCGATCCTTTGTTTGATCCCGTCAACGAGGCCCCGCGCCACCCCATCAGGCTTTATCATGCAAAAGGTTCGCTCGAGCACGGGTGATGGCCTCCTTTACTCTCTTCGTGGATGTCCCGCCAAAAGTGGTCTTGCTGTTGATCGACGCTTCGGCGGTAAGAATGCGCTGAACGTCATAGCTGAACCTATCCGAGAACTGCTTCAGCTGGTTTAGCGACATGTACTCCAGCTCCATGTTCGATTCTTCGCAATAGGACACGATCTTTCCGACGATCTCGTGCGCATCCCGGAAGGGAACGTTCTGCCTGACCAGGTAGTACGCCAGGTCCGTGGCTGCCAGGTAGCCTTTACCCGCGGCCTTGCGCATCGCTTCGCTGTTTATCTTCGCTGTTTTCAGCATTTCCGCAAAAATGGAGGCGCACTCCTTTACCGTGTCGATGGTGTCAAAAAGCGCTTCCTTGTCTTCCTGCATGTCGCGGTTATAGGTCAGCGGCTGCGCTTTCATCACGGTCAGGATCGCCATCAGATTCCCGTACACCCTTCCCGATTTTCCCCGTACCAGCTCGGCCACGTCCGGGTTCTTTTTCTGCGGCATCAGCGAGGAGCCGGTGCTGTAAGCGTCCGAAAGCTCCATAAAGCCAAACTCATCGGTGGCCCAGAGGATCACTTCTTCGGCGAACCGGGAGAGATGCATCATCAGCTGGGCGGAAGCGGAAATATAATCGATCACGAAATCCCGGTCGGAGACCGCGTCCATGCTGTTGCTCGTGACCTTCGAAAACCCGAGCGACTTGGCCAGCGCGGTGCGGTCAAGATCAAAATTGGTGCCCGAAAGCGAGCCCGAGCCGAGCGGCATCGAGTCCGTTCTCTCATACGCCTGCGCAAATCTTTCTTTGTCGCGCTTTAGCATTTCCACATAGGCGAGCAGCTGGTGGGCAAAAAGCACCGGCTGCGCTTTCTGCAGATGCGTATACCCCGGCATGATCGCCTTGATGTTATTTTCGGCCAATTCCAGAATGACTTCTATCAGATGCTTTATCAAAATGATCGTTTCCGTGGTTTCCCATTTGACGTACATCCTCAGGTCGGTCGCCACCTGGTCGTTGCGCGACCTTCCGGTATGCAGTTTTTTTCCCACATCGCCGACCCTCTCTATCAGTAGGGTCTCGACGTTCATGTGGATGTCTTCCAGGTCGGCGCGGAAATCAGCGTGGCCGGCTTCGGCCGATCTTAAGATCGCCTCCAGCCCGCCGACGATCTTTTTTAACTCCTGCTGGCTCAGTACTTTGGCCTTTAAAAGCGCTTCGGCGTACGCGATGCTCTGGACAATGTCCACCTTGCACAGGCGACGGTCATAGCTGATCGACTGGGTGAATTTTTCGGCTGACTTGGAAAGCGGAAGGCGAAAACGCCCTCCCCACGGTTTCTTGGCCATTTACTTTTTCCTCCTTAATAATGCTTCCGCCTTGATCGGCAGGCCGAAAAGATTGATAAATCCCTCCGCGTCCTTCTGGTCGTAGACGGCATCTTTTTCGAACGTCGCCAGCTTCGGGTCGTAGAGGGAATGAGTTGATCGGCGTCCGACCACCGAACAGCTGCCCTTATAAAGCTTTAAGCGGACCATCCCTGAAACGTATTTCTGCGTGTGGTTGATAAAAGCGTCCAGCGCTTCTCTAAGCGGGGTGAACCACTGTCCATTATAGATCAGCTCGGCATATTTTGGCGCGAGCATCTGTTTGTAATGCAGGGTATCCCGGTCAAGCGTGATCGTTTCAAGCGCCTGGTGCGCCGCGTAAATGATGGTCCCGCCGGGCGTTTCGTAAACCCCGCGCGATTTGATCCCGACCAGCCGGTTCTCCACTATATCCACTCTTCCCACGCCGTGCTTGCCGCCCAGACGATTGAGCTCTTGTATCAGCTTTACCGGCGCCAGCTTCTTCCCGTTCACCGAGACCGGAACGCCCGATTCAAACCCGATCTCGACATATTCCGGATGATTGGGCGCTTTTTCCGGCGAGACCGAAAGGATAAACATGTCCTCGCGCGGTTCGAACCACGGGTCCTCCAGCACTCCGCCTTCGTAGCTTATGTGCCAGAGATTGCGGTCTGAAGAATACGGCTTGGACTTGGAGACCGGGATCGGTATGTTATGCTTCCGGGCGTACTCTATTTCCTCTTCCCGCCCTCTAAGCTCCCACTCTCTCCAGGGAGCGATGATCCTGATCTGCGGGGCCAGCGCCTTGAAAGTCAATTCAAAACGGACCTGGTCGTTGCCTTTGCCGGTGGCGCCGTGCGCGACTGCATCCGCTTTTTCCTTTATCGCGATCTCGATCTGGCGCTTCGCGATCAGGGGCCGGGCAATCGAGGTCCCCAGCAGGTATTGTCCTTCATAGACCGCGCCCGAACGTATCATGGGGAAAAGAAAATCCTTCACGAATTCATTTTTTAAGTCTTCGATATAGATCTTTGACGCTCCGGTCCTGATCGCTTTTTCTTTCAGCCCTTTAAGCTCGCTTTCCTGTCCCACGTCCGCCGCGTAAGCCACCACCTCGCAGCCGTAGTTGTCTTTCAGCCATTTGATCATGATCGAAGTGTCCAGCCCGCCCGAATAAGCGAGCACGACCTTTTTTACTTTTTTAGGCATTTTCTCCTCCCAGCAGTTTAACCAGTATCGCCTTCTGCGCGTGCAGGCGGTTCTCGGCCTGATCAAAGACGACCGAATTCTTTGAATCTATGACTTCGTTCGTAACTTCTTCTCCCCGATGCGCCGGCAGACAGTGCATGAAAATATAATCAGGTTTTGCGAACTTGACCAATTCCTGGTTGATTTGGAATTCCCTAAAGGCCTTGCTCCTAAACACCTTTTCCTTCTCCTGCCCCATCGACGCCCAAACATCGGTATAGATGACATCGGCGTTCTTTGCCGCGACCACCGGGTCATTTAAGATATCGATCTCCGCTCCGGTTTCCCCGGCGTCTTTAAACACGGTCTTCACGATATCCTCGATCGGCTCAAATCCGGGCGGCGTCGCGATCGTCATGTTGACCCCCAGCTTTGCCGCCGTCATCATTAGACTGTTGCAGACGTTATTCCCGTCGCCGATGTATGCGATCTTAAGATCATGTAGGGACAACCCTTGTGGTTGTCCGCCTGATCGGGCAGGGACAAGCCCTGCCCCTACATTCTTTTTCTCGATAATGGTAAAGAAGTCTGAAAGCGCCTGGCAGGGATGGGAGCGGTCCGACAGGCCGTTGATCACCGGGATGCTCGCGTATTTCGCCAGTTCGATCACTTTTTCGTGCGCGAATGTGCGGAGCAAAATGGCGTCGGCGTAGCGGGAGATGGTCCGCGCCACGTCGCCGATCGATTCCCTGGTCCCCAGCCCCACCGCCTCCTGGTCAAGATTGATCGCCAGCCCTCCCAACTGCCACATGCCGATCTCGAACGAGACCCGGGTCCGGGTGCTTTGCTTTTCGAAGATCATCGCCAGTGATTTGGCCCAGAGATATTCGTGCTTTATCTTTTTTTTCTGCTTTTCCTTGAGGTCGGAGGCGAGCTTAAAGATATCCAGTATTTCAGTGGTAGTAAGATCATGTATCGAAATAAGATCCTTGCCCATACATTGAAAATATACCATAAATCGGGGGGAAAGTGAAATTATTTCGGATTTTGACGATACATATTTAGCATGAATGTTCCGGGAACATCCTATAAATACACGTCTACTTCACAGGCGCTCAGGGTAGCCGCCAGCTTCAGCGCGCGCGCCCGCATGAGCACTTCCCATGAAGAAATACTCCAGGACATGGTCAACAGCACCGCGCTCGCCTTCAAGCCGAGCGGCGTGCGGGTTGCCTTTTATCATATCGACCCCTTTGGGAGTCTCCATATTCACAAGGCCAATACCGAATCGATCCTTGAGGAAAGCCACGTTAACGGGATCCCGCCCGAAGGACCGCTTAAGACCGCCATCAACAGCCGCGGCTTTGTGTACGTGCCGGATATACTTCAGCCTCATTTTTTCTGCGATGTTCTCGACGGCAAAACCAACTTTGGGCCGATAAAATATGACCTGGATGGAGATACTACCCGCGGTTATATTGAACGCTACGGAGACCTCTTCCGCAGCAAGGGCAAAAAAATGGACATGCTTTTTGGATGCCTTTCGATCCCCGGCCATGACAACTGTCCGGAGCAGGTTCTGGGGGTGATCCGGGCCGACAGCTTTCCGGCCGGCGAATCGCTCCTGCCCCGGAAAATGGGGCCGGAAGCTTTGCTCGACGTCTGCGCCATTGTCTGCAACGCCGCCGCGCAGAGCCTGGACGAACTGCGGATCAGGACCGAGCTTGAGCATGAAAAAAAGGAAGCCCAGGCCCGGTTCGCCAAGGCGCAGGACCTGATGCGGAGAATGAAGCACGATTTCGCTTCCGCGCTGACCATTCCGAGCGGATACGTCCAGATGCTCAAGCGGAACGATCTTTCTGAAGAGCAAAGAACGGATGTAACAGGGAAAGCGTACGACGCGATCCGGCGCATCTCCCCCCGGCTTGAAAAATATTCAGAGCAGATAAGGACCGGGAATTTCGATCTGGCCGTCAATCTTAATCCGATCAAGTTTGGCAGCATCTTCAGGTCATTGATCGAAATAAAATATGACATTGAGATAGACCCGAACGTTCCGGAAACTGTGGTAACGGATGAAAGCCACGTCAAGGAAGTGCTCTACGGGCTGATCGAGAACGCGAGGAAGTTCTGCGATCGGGAAGCTAAAATAAGGATAACCTGCCGGGCAGAAGGGAACCGGATCGTGATCAGCGTGATCGACAACGGGAAGGGATTAGACCAGGTCCAGAAGAAGAAGATATTCGAGGGCGGCTATCGGGCGCACGCTCATTTGCCCGGTTCCGGCTTTGGCCTCTACGGATACAAAAAGATCGTAGAGAAACTGGGTGGAGAGATCTGGGCGGAGTCGGAGGGATTGGGAAAGGGGTCGACGATCAAGTTCACGCTGCCGATTACTTAGATTTTTCCCTCTTGATCCAACTTGTAAAGTTTCCGGCCTGTCCGCTTTTCAAGGTGCCATCTTTATTGAACATTCTCCGGATGTCCGCGTTTAGATCATTGCTTCTTGAAAGGTCCACTTCAAGTTTGCCGTAACCTCCCGGATCAAGGAAATAGAGCGTGGCGATCTGGTTCTGAACCACCATTCTCATCATCTTCGGGATCAGGTCGGTGTACTGCGAAGCGGAGGTTAATCCGAACTTCTTCATCACCGCGTCTGCCACGATCGGATCGTCCGCGGATTTACCAGGGTTTGCCTGGATCACTTGCAGTGCGTATTCGCAGATCGACTTTTCGCTTACATTATTGGGAACAGATACCGGCATAACATCGTGCGCAAACCGGCGCATTACCGTTTTGGTGCCAACCGTCAAAGTTCCCCAATTGATCGGCGCCAGGGTTTCCGCAATCGCCGTTTCGCCGTTCGCAGCGCCTGCCATCGGGGCCAGCATTTCAGCCACATTTCCGCGGATCCTAAATGACAGTGTTGAATCTTCTCCGGTCACCGCCCACCTTTGCCGGTCAACGTATCCCTGGCTTACCGGCCTTCCGTTAAATGCAAGGTTTTCTGCGTTATCAACGATCGAATTTTTATGAGCCGCAGGCATGAAAACGCTCCCGACCCATCCGGTAACGCCGGGGCTGTACATCCCTTCTTTTTTCAGCCGGTCGATCACCCGGTCTTTTACGCTGGTATCATATGGCCCGTCAAGATAAGAGATTAAGCTATCGCCCAGAAAAGATATGGTCGTCGCCCAGGCCACGGTCGCGCCGGCGAACCGTAAAGCGCCCGCCGCTTTTCCGGCGACCTGTGTTCCCAGGCTGATCAATCCGTCCTCGCCCACCGCCGCCGCTTTTGTCGTCAACTGCTTCAATAGATATTCATATCCCATTTCCGCGCCGGAGGTCCCGGCAAAGGTCAGGACGGTGTTGGCCGTGCCTTCGATCCCGACATTCTTTAGTATATTGCCGACCACGGACATGGCCCCGAGGCCTTTTATCAAATTAACGGAGAATCCAAGGAGGGGCCTTCCCGGTATCATTAGTCTCTCCAAAAGCGGGGTTCCCCGGCCGGCCATCTTTCCGACGGATTCAACAAACGTCCGGTAGGCCTGCTGCACTCCGCCGTTCTTGAACAGGGTAATGGTCGTGTAGTTTGCGGTATGGGATAAACCGAGCACAAAAACGAACCGTTCCGCGGGATCGGTTATTCCAAAAGCGTCCGCCAGCCCTTCGGCGCCGAACAGGGTAGCCAGGCCGACGGCCAATCCGGTGATGCGTGATTTGAGGATATCCCGGCCGGCGCGGATATCGGCGTTTATCTTTTGCGCGTCTTCAATGAGCTTTCTTAACGCCGGCCCCTTTTCCGGATCGGCAAGCATTTCCAGGCCCTTGGGGCCGGTCAACAATGATTCCACTTTCTTCATATCCAGCTTCTTGCCGACTTCCTCCGCCACTTTTTCCAGCTCTCCGCTCTTTTCAAGCTTCGCCAGTACTTCCGGCTTGACCCCCAGCTTCAGCGCCAGGTCCTTTACGAACGAAGGTAGCTCCGTGCTCGGCGCGACCTTGACGCCTTCGATCTTGGTTTCGAGAGAAGTGATGCGGTCGCGGCTTACTTTCCAGGCTGGATCGGTTTTCGCTCTTTCCAGGAATTTTTTATAATCTTCCGCTTTTTTACCATCAAGCGGCACTTTATTTGTTATCGAATCCTCGATCGTCCTTTCCATGGCTGAAAGCTTTTGTCCCTGATATCCTTCATACGCCGTTTTCAGGCTGGACCTTATTTCTCCATTTGTATCCTGCATCCCGTAGCCCGTCAGCTTTTCGGCCGCCCCTTTCCTGCCGTCCCGATACGATCCAATATCCTTGATCAGCGATTCGGCGTCGGGGGCATTCATGATGTTCAGGCCGGCGGCCTTCATTTTGGCCAACGGTTCTTTGCCGAATATATATTCCAGCCGGGAATTCCGCAGTACCGCGACCCTCGCATCGATCGCTTCCGGCAACAGACCGATCTTTTTAAGCCCTTCCTTGATGCGTTTTTCCTGCGCCGCGCCGAAAACTTTAGTCCGGTCAAATGAATTTTTTATGTATTTATCCGCTTTCTTTGTAAGCTCCGCCTGGTCGGCAGGCGCATTTTGGGCCGGCAGCGCCTGGGTAGGAAAGAACTCAAACCCTCCGCCGCTTTTACCCCTTACCAGTCTTTCGTGCGCTTTTTCTGCGCCCGCGCCCGCTTTTACTGTGTCTTTTAAGTTGGTTTCAAAAAGCTTTTCCGCCGGTTCTTTCCCGCCGACCTCGATCTTTTTAACGACCGTATTCCCGTCAAACGTCTTTCCCGTGCCGTAGTCAAGGAAGGCCTGAACTTTTTTCTGCATGCCCGCCTCATTGCCCTTTCCGCTGACAAATATCCCTTCCATTCCCTGGCGGTCGCTGCGATAGACGGTAAATCCTTCGCTTTCCGGGAACGCTTTCCGTACCGCTTCCTCAAAACCTTTATCTATGTCCGTACTTCTGAAATAAGCGATCGAGCCCGGCTCTCCGGCTTTTCCCGTTCTGGTCCCCTCTACCCCCTGGGTGACCGATGATTTGAAAGTTTGGTAGGAGTTTTCCTCGGTTTTAATATAGGAGTCGATGTCCGCCATCAATTCCCCGACGTTTTTGTACCGTTTGCTGGGGTCCAGGTCAAGCATGCGGGGAAGTATCCGATCGCGGATGATCGACGGCATTTTATTAAAAGCATCTGCGGATAAGCTGTTGAATTTAGGAAAGCCAAGCCGATCTATGCCGAAAGGAAGCTCCCCGGTCATCATTTCATGAAAAGCAATGCCGAGCGAAAAAATATCGGACTGCGGTCCCAGCGCCCGACCTTGCATCTGTTCGGGGGACATAAATTTCGGCGTACCGATCACAGTTCCATCCGTTGATCCGCTTTCCATAAAAGGCACCGCCAATCCCAGGTCCATCAGTTTGGCCACCGGCTTCCCGGTCGTCGGATTCCAAGCAACCATGATATTTTCCAGTTTAATGTCACGGTGCACGTTGCCTTTGTCGTGCACGCCCTGGCCCAGCCCGTAACAAACACTGCGCAGGATATCGATCGCATCAGGAACGGTAATCACCCGGTCGCCGCCGCGCAGCAGTGCCGCCGCCGTTTCTCCCTGGACATATTCGGTCGTGATGTAATACATGCTTCCTTCCTCTCCGGCTGCAATGTATTGCAATACGTTTTGGGCCCCTGACGCCTGGCTCAGCCGCTTCGCCTCACTTCTAAGCCATTTATCTGCTGAGTTATCTCCTGCTTTGGCAAGCTTGATCGCGACCGGTTTGTGGGTGCCGATCTCTTCCGCGGCATAAACGACTCCCATTCCACCCTCTCCCAGCTTGCGGACGATCTTCCATTTTCCGCCCATTACCGTTCCGATCAGCGGGTCCTTTATCACGGCAGTAGTTGTGGGAGCTACTGGAGTTCCGGCGGCGGGGGCATTATCTTTCAAGGTCAATCTACTGGAAATGCTGACCCGTTCTTTTTTGGTCGTTTTACCGGGAGCTGCTTTTTCCTCGGGAACAGCGGGAGCGGGATTATCTCTTTTATTGCCGGGACGTCCCCCTACGGTCGGTGCGCCCGGATTGGCCGGCGGCTGATCAGGTGCGGCCGGAGCGTCGTTTCTAGCAGGTCTGTCGCGCTTTGTCACCGGGCTCAAAACCACGGTATCATGCTCAACCACTGTATCGTGCACATTCTCGTGGCCCTGGTCAGCGGCCGGAGGCGTCGGCGGGGTGGGATTCTTCGGCTTCCCTGCGACCTTCGTGGTTGTGTCATCATTATTGGCGGCCGGGGCATTTCCGCCCTTTTGGGGTGCGCCCTTGGTCGTCGCCCCTGCCTTAAACAATATATTACTCGGAAATACTACCATTTATCTCCCCTTCTAAAAAAATAGGAAAGCCTGTTATAGCTTTCCCTTCAAAATAACAGGCAATCTTAAAGCTGCTCTGAATTATACTACACTGAACCTTCACTTATATAATCGTATTTAGGGGGGGAGAACTTGCATAAAAGATGCATAGAATAGGTGCTATTATTTGGCTATATTATGCCTTTTATTAAATGTCGGTTGGATTAGATATTTACCGGAACGACCAGGTTCCGGTAAAATTCATAAAGCTCCCCGATCAGGGGCAGGTTGGTTTTATATCCTGTCATACCGGACTTACCCAGGATAATGTAATGCATCAGGTTTTCGGCAAAGAACTCCTTGACTTCCGACTGCTCGGTGATCCTCGCTTCCGCAGGCATCCCCCAAAAATCCGTCCCAAAAACCGCTCCCGCGGCCCAAAATTTCTTATAGAGCGATTCCGCCGACTTTTTCTGCTCCGCGGTCAGGGAAGCAAAGACCGCGTGACCCAGTTCATGCATTAAAACCACGGTTAACAGGTATTTATCCCAAT
>CAIYXV010000114.1 GCA_903930225.1 uncultured bacterium
AGAAAAGCGCGCTCTTCGTTGAAAACGATCAGCCGTTTGGCCAGGTGGTGGAGGAACATCTCGCTGTGCGTGACGATAATGACTGCGCCGGGGAATTCATCGAGGGCGGCGATCAGCGAATCGCACGATTCGACATCCAAATGATTGGTTGGTTCGTCCAGCAGGAGCAGATTGGTCGGGGAGAGTAGGATCTTGCCGAGCGAGACCCGGCTCTTTTCCCCACCGGAGAGGACCGAGATCTGCTTCAAGGCCAGGTCTCCGCTAAACATCATCGCCCCGCAGGTCTTGCGGATATCGGTGTAATTGAGATCCGGCCGTAAATTGGCCAATTCCTGTTCGATCGTCAGGCGAGAGTTCAGCCGCTCGATATTGGTCTGGCCGAAATACCCGATCCGGCAGTTCGCATGTCTGGTGATCTGGCCGCTCTTTGGTTCGAGCTCACCTGCCAGGAGACGGAGGAGCGTCGATTTACCTTTGCCGTTCTTGCCGACCACGCAGATCCTGTCCTTTTTTCCAATCTCGAGCGAGAGGTTCTCGATCAGGGTCCGCTCCGGGATATAACCGAAAGAAAGATCGTTGACCCGCATCAATTGTTTGGCCGGGAACTCCAACGAGTTGAAACGGAAGCCGAGGTCCATGATCTTGGCCAGCTCTTCTTTCTTCCCCATTCTTTCCAGCGCTTTGACCCGCGACTGGACCTGGCTGGCGCGGGCGGCCAGGGCGCGGAAGCGGTTGATGAACTCGAGCGTTTCCTCCCGCCTTTTCTCTTCCTTCTGGCGGGTCTTTTCATAAACCTCTTCTTCTACCGCGATCTGCTCAAAAAGCTTGGCCGTGTCCCCCTCGATCTTCTTGATCTTGCGGCGGTGGATGGCCATGGTGTGGGTCGTGAGGCTGTTCATGAAATCACGGTCGTGGGTGATCAGCATCAGCTCGTTCGGCCAGCGCTGCAGGAAGCGGGTGAACCAGCGGATTGAGACGATATCGAGATAGTTGGTCGGTTCGTCGAGGAGGAGGAGATGCGGTTCGGCCAGGAGGACCTTGGCCAGGTTGAGGCGGACCTGGAAGCCGCCGGAAAATTCGGCGGGCGATCTATGGAGCTCCTCTTCGCTAAAGCCGAGGCCGGTCAGTATCTTTTCCGCTTTCCAGATCTCGTCTTTCTCCTCCGCCGGGAGCCCCAGGCACGCCTCAGATAAAACGGTCGGTTCGCTGAACCGGAGATGCTGCTTTAAGTAGCCGATCGTATAGTTCTTGGGCAAAGAGATCCGCCCCTCATCCGGCTTCACTTCTCCGGTGATCAGGCGAAAAAGGGTCGTCTTGCCGGAGCCGTTCCGTCCGACCAGGCCGATCCGCTCTCCGCTGTGGATGTTGAAACTGATCTCGTCGAGCAGCTCCTCATCGCCGAACGATAACGAGAGATCATTTATTTGCAGCATTGATCAACCAGCATTATTTATCATTTTACAGGATAACCGGGATTTAGGCAAAAAAACCTGTTTTCAATTAAACTCCCGTCCCGCCATTCTCGATCGTGTCTCCCCGGAGCAGGCTTTAATGTTGCAACTATGAATGGTATCGGGTAGAGTTAGAGCATATGTTAAAACGGGATCTCAATATCGCATATGTTGGCAACTATTCCCCGCGCATTTGCGGGATCGCCACTTTTACCACCGATCTTTGCGAGGCGACCGCCAAGCTTCTTTCTCCCCGGTCGAATGTCTTTGCGCTTGCCGTCAACGACACGGACCAGGGGTACGCTTATCCGCGCCGGGTGGAATTCACCCTGCAAAAGAACCAGCAGAGGGATTATTATGAAGCGGCTAATTTTATCAATGCCAGCAATGCCGATGTGGTCTGCGTCCAGCACGAATATGGGATCTACGGCGGCTGGGATGGCGTTTACATCCTCTCCCTGATCTCCAGCCTTAGCGTGCCGGTGGTAGTAGTGCTGCATACGGTGCTCAAAAATCCCACCCCCAACCAGAAGAAGATTATCCAGGAGATGGCCCAGCGGGCCAGCCAACTGGTGGTGATGAGTAATCTGGCCATAACTATATTGCAGGAGGTTTACGCCGTACCGGCCGAGAAGATCAGGATGCTTTATCATGGCACGCCCGATTTTACCTCGCTCAATAACAGCCACTACAAACAACGTTTTCAGGTGGAAGGGAACCAGACCCTGTTGACCTTTGGCTTGCTCAGCCCGAACAAAGGGATCGAGACGGTCATTAATGCTCTCCCCAAAATAGTCCAGGAATTTCCTAAATTGATCTATGTCGTTCTGGGGAAAACCCACCCCAATGTCCTTAAGGAATATGGCGAAAAATATCGGACCGGTCTGGTCGCGCTGGTCGATGAGCTGGGACTGCAGGAGCATGTGATCTTTGATGACCGCTTTGTCAGCCTGGAAGAGCTCTATGCCTGGCTGATGGCGGCGGATATCTATATCACGCCATATCTGAATGAGGCGCAGATCGTCAGCGGAACCCTGACCTACGCGATCGGGGCGGGAAACGCTATAATCTCCACCCCTTACTGGTATGCCAAAGAGATGCTCGCCGAGGGAAGGGGACGATTGATAAACTTTGGGGATACCGAAGCGTTGGCCGCGGCTCTGCGCGAGCTGTTGTCGAACAAAGCGACGCTAAAGTCGCTGCGCGATAAAACCTATAAATTCGGGCGGCAGATGCGCTGGGAAAAAGTGGCGGAAAAGTATCTGGGAATATTCAAACAAACCGCGGCCACCGCGGCCAAAAGATCTTTAAAGCTAAAAACCCCCGTCCTGCTTTTGCGCGAGCCGCCATTCGATCTGACGCACTTGAAGCGCCTGACCGATGATACGGGACTGATCCAGCATGCCAAGTACATCGTGCCTGACCGGCATACGGGTTATTGCCTGGACGATAACTCCCGCGCGCTGATGTTGTGCGCCTGGGCGTTTTTCCTGCTGCAGAGCGACGATGCCAAGGAGCTGATCTCCACCTATTTCAGCTTTACTCATTTTATGCAAAATCCCGACGGGCGCTTCAGGAATTTTATCGATTACCAGCGCCACTTCCTGGATGAGACCGGCTCGGACGACGCGTTCGGACGGGCGCTGTGGGCGCTTGGCTATATAATATGGCGGCCGCCGCGCGATGCCTATCGCTCCCTGGCTTATGAGTGTTTTAAGAAGGCGTTGCCCCACGTGCGCGAATTGAACCTGCGCGGAAAAGCCCTGGCCATGCTGGGTTTGGTATCGTATCTGCGCTGTTACCAGGGGGATGAGAGCGTCACCGCGCAGCTTCGCGAATGCGCTGACTATCTTTTGGCTTTATATAAAGCTGTTTCTGATGATACTTGGCGCTGGTTTGAAGATATCATTTGTTATGATAACGCGATCATGCCGATGGCGCTGTTTCAAACCTATTCCATTCTCCGCGAAGAAAAATATTTGCAGATCGCCAGAGAGTCTCTGGAATTCCTCGAAAAAAATATGGTCCATAATGACCGTCTTTCGATCGTTGGCAGCCGCGGCTGGTATAAGAGAGGCGGGGAGAGGGCGCAGTATGACCAGCAGCCGATCGACGCGGCGGCAATGGTCCTGGCTTATCAGTCGGCTTACCGGGTTACCCGGGAGAAAGATTATTTAATAAAGATGCGGCAGGCGTTCGGCTGGTTCCTTGGCGAGAACGACATGGGGATGTCTTTGTACGATCACGAGACCAAGGGCTGCGCCGACGGCTTGCTGCCGGAGGGGGTCAGTTTGAACCAGGGAGGAGAGAGCACGGTCTCTTTTCTGATGGCGCTTTTGGCTATGATCGAAGAGTATGAGATAGAAGGCGCGGCTTAGCGCTGTTTTAGCTTTTCGAGCAGTTCGTCCACCGGTATGCTGGCTACATGCGAATCCGAGTCGGAAATAGCGTAAGGGATGATCAACTCATTGTTGAGGATGATGGAGCCGCAGCTGTAAACCACGTTCGGCACGTAGCCTTCGCGTTCTTCTTCCCGCGGTGCGAGCAGCGGCTCTTCTAATCGCCCGATTATTTTCGAGGGGTCTTTCAGATCTAAAAGCGAAACTCCGATGCAGTATTTGCGCATCGGTCCCACGCCGTGCGTCAGCAGGAGCCATCCTTTTTTGGTTTCGAGCGGGGAGCCGCAGTTGCCGATCTGGACCATCTCCCAGGGGCTTTCCGGCGCTTCAATTTTAACCCCGGTAAACCAGAAATGGATGTTATTGGAATAGCTCAAATACAGATTTTCCCCGTCGCTCCGCGTGATCATGGCATACTGTCCACGGATCCTGCGCGGGAAAAGGGCCATCCCTTTATTGCGCGCCATGGGGCCGTTTAAGGTCGAGATCTTGAAATGGTGGAAATCTTTTGTTTCGATCAATTGCGGCAGTATTTCACGGCCGTTATAAGCGGTATAGGTGGCATAGTAGGTAACGCTGCCGTCGTCGTCAACAAAACGGACAAACCGCGCGTCTTCCACTCCGTTGCTTTCATTTTGCGACAAAGGGAAAAGGACCCTTTCCGAGATTAGCTGCCCGTGCGGAAAAAAGACCTCATAATTCGATTCCGCCAGCCACTTGATGTGGACGAATGTGTCATCCAGGTCGGCGAAAGTAAAGGCGTTGCTGTCGCGGACGGCGGTGACCGCCTGTCCCATTTCTTCCGGCGTAAAACTGGCCGGCAGTAGTTTATGTATTGCCATAGCTGCTTCGCTTAACTGTCCCATCTCCTCTAGTTTGGCCTTAAAAAGTTCCCGGTCGTAAGTCGCGTTCAAGACGATCTCGGGCGTGCCCAAAAAGGGGCTTACCGACTCTAGAAATATTGAATTATCCTTGTCGATCAGGGCGCTGCGGAAAACGATCGAGGAGATATGCCCTTCGCCGGTCGCGCGAAAACTAAAGATCACGCGGGTCTGTCCCTTCTGCAAATTGTTCTGCATGGGATAGAGGACGATCGAAGGATTGAACAGGGCGGCGGATTCGATGGAGTATTCCATCGTAAAACAAGAGCCGAGCAGGAGCTTCCTTTCCTCTGATAACGCCGCCGGCTCCTTGATGTATCCATAGATCTTCTGGTAATTATTCATTAAAATAGATTGAATATCCTTGTGGCGGTGCGCAAAATCCTTGAGCGTTTGCGCGAGCAGGGCTTTGACCCCGGTTTCGCTAAGCGCCAGGATGCGGTTGACGATATTGCCGGTGTGGGTTTCACTGGCGGGACGGAAGGGGCGGGTAATTACCAGGCGCTTGTCCGGGCGGATATTCTTCAGGGTCTTGTTGGTGATGCGCTTAAACAAGCGCGAAATAATGACCGGATCATTTAGCGTGGATTTGCCTAAATGTTTGTTGGCGAACAAAACCTCGGCGTTTTTGCCGAATGGGACTTTCTTCTCTTTAGTCACGTTGCTGTAATACTAATATTTATACGGTAAAAAAGCAATGAGCGCCTGCCTGCCTGCCTGCCTGCGGGCGGGCAGGCAGGCAGGCGAAGTATCATGCTATAATTTATACGTGACAAAAACCTATTTTATAAAAACCTACGGCTGCCCTCTGGGTTGATGTCTACCATAAGCTGAAACCGATACTAGAAGTGGTTTTTAAAGGGCTATTTTAGTATGGCTTTCCCTGTCTGTTCCGTACTATCCCTCTTATTCTACTTGATATACACCGGTCTACACGCTCCGCGCTCCGGCGGCGGCCAGGCGCGCACGGTAGGATTTCTATTCCATCAAAGATCGTAGGTAGTTATTCATTCTCTACATACTTCATATATGATTACAA
>CAIYXV010000115.1 GCA_903930225.1 uncultured bacterium
AGCCCGTGCGGCAGGACGGTAACTCCCGCCCGTCTCCGGTCCCCGGCTTTTAGAATTTCATCGATCTCTCCTGGTTCCCTTTTCTTAAGCCCCACCTCCAGGAGCGTCCCCATTATCGTCCGTATCATCTTATAAAGGAACCCGTTACCCTGAAAATGAAAATCTAAAAACCTGCCCATCGGATGGGCTGATCCCACGATCTCTATCGAATCTATCCTTCTTACCGGATCACCGATCAGATCTTGAGCGAATGACGTAAAATCATGCTCGCCTAAAAGACATCCGCTTCCTTCTTTCATCATTTCGACGTCAAGCGCTCTTTTTATATGCAGCGCGTAAGCTCTCCGGTCAAATGGGATCTGCGCCCCTTCAAACACGCGGTAGCAGTATTGTTTGCCCTTGGCCCCGAACCGCGCGTGAAAATCCATGGCTGCCTCATCCGCGCTCAATACCCGGATATCGCGCGGCAGATAAAAATTCACCGCACTCGCGATCCGGCCCGTTTCGATCCCCGTCGGACACATAAAATTAACGGTCTGTCCTACCGCATGCACTCCCCGGTCGGTCCGGCTCGCCCCGATCACCGGAATCTCCTCGCCAAAAAGCTCTTTTAGCGATCTTTTAAGCTCTCCGGCAATGGTCGGCACCGCATCCTGCCCGGCAAAGCCAAAATAATTCCTGCCGTCATACATCAGGACTAGCCTGATGTTCCTGCCTGCCGGTTTACCCGCCTCTGGCGGGCAGGCAGGCCTCACAGTATCTCTAACAACGCCAGCGGAGCGGCATCTCCGCGCCTGAAGCCGATCTTGGTTATCCTGGTGAACCCGCCCGGACGGCCTTCGAACCGCGGCGCCATTCCGAACAGGGTCTTGATCACGTCCCGGTCCCGCAGTTTTTTATATGCCATACGGCGGGAATGGACGTCATTCTTTTTTGCGAGCGAAAATAAACGCTCCGCGATCGGCTTTACCGCTTTCGCCCTGGTCAGCGTGAGCTTGATCTTGCCGTATTTAATAAGGGATGCCGTTTGGGCATAAAGCATCGCCAGGCGCTGATCGGTCGGCCGGCTTAACTTTTTTAGTTTTACCCTATGCCTCACCGGTCGAGCCCCCTTCGCCTTTCAAGAACAGCTTATATTCGCCCAGCTTTTCCCTGACTTCGTTGAGCGATTTCGTTCCGAAATTCTTGAACTTCATAAGATCCGGCTGGGAGAACGAGATCAGCTCCCTTACCGTCTTGATGTTTGCGTTCTTCAGGCAGTTGAGCGAACGCGCCGAGAGTTCCAGGTCTTCCAGGCTCATGTCCAGCACCCCTGATTCCACTTCGACATTACGCTCCTTTTCACCAGCGGCAACGTCGATCGGCTCGCCGATATGAGAGAAAAGGTCAATGTGGCGCGACAGGATGCGCGCGCTTTCCCGCACCGCTTCGTCCGGCTTCATCGATCCGTTGGTCCAAACATGGAGCACCAGCCGGTCATAATTAATTTCCTGCCCGACGCGCATCTCTTCCGTTACCAGATTAACCTTCATGATCGGGGAGAAGATCGAATCGATCGGGATATAACCGACCGGCAGGGTGGATTTTTTGTTCCTTTCGGCCGGAGAAAATCCCTTGCCCCTTTCCACTATCATCTCGATGTTCAGCTTCCCGCCGCTCTCGAGCGTCGCGATCTTGTGGTCGGGATTGATGATCTCGATCTCCGCGTCGTGCTCGATATCGCCGGCCTTGATCTCTTTCGGCCCTTTGGCCTTGATCGAGATCACTTTTGGAACATCCGAATATGATTTAAGGACCACTTCTTTGAGATTAAGGATCATTTCCAGCACATCTTCGACCACGTTTGGTATGGTGGTGAACTCGTGCGACACATCCTCAATCCGGATGCTGACGATGGCCGCACCCTGAAGGTGCGCCAGCAGCACCCGCCGCAAGGCGTTGCCGAGGGTAGAACCGTACCCTCTCTCGAGCGGTTCAATTATGAACCTGCCGTAATTGCTTGACTCTTCTTCGTATTTAACCCAAGGCTTCTCACCAAGCATAATCATCTTCTCAATTACCTCCTATCTCGAATAATACTCGACGATCGCGGATTCCTCGATCAGTCTTTCCGTATCGTCCTTTTTCGGCAATCTCACGATCGCGCCGGTCTGATCGGGATCCATCGAAAGCCAGGCGGGCGCGGTATATTCTTTAAGCTTTTCGCCGATCCGCTCCAGCATTTTTGCTTTTAGCTTCACTTTATCCCCGATCTTGATCTCAAACGACGGCACATTGACCTTGCGGCCGTTCACCATGATATTCCCGTGATGGACCGCCTGCCTTGCCGCCTGACGCGACGGGGCAAATCCCAGCCGGAAAACCACATTGTCCAGGCGACGCTCCAAAAGCTCCATCAGCTTGGAACCGGTCGCGGACTTGGTTTTGGCGGCGCGTTCAAAATAGTTCCGGAACTGGTGCTCGCTCAGTCCGTACATGCGCCGGGCTTTTTGCTTTTCGCGCATCCGGCGGCCGTATTCCGTCATCCTGACCACCGCGGCGCCATGCTGTCCCGGGGGATATTTTCTTCTCTCCACCGGGCACTTGGGAGAGGTGCATTTCTCGCCCTTCAGAAAAAGCTTGGTCTTTTCCCGGCGGCACTGCTTGCAGTAGGAAACTACTCTTCCCATGTTTACACTCTCCTCCGCTTTTTCGGCCGGCAGCCGTTGTGCGGGATGGGAGTAACATCTTTTATTGAATTGATGGTCAGCCCCACCGCCTGGAGCGCGCGGATGGCGATCTCTCTGCCCGATCCCGGGCCCTTTACCAGAACATCGACTTCCTTAAGACCGGATTCGATCGCCTTCCGGCCCGCGGCTTCGGCCGCCATTTGAGCGGCGAACGGGGTCCCTTTTTTGGTCCCCTTGAACCCAACCCCTCCCGCGGAAGAGAAGCAGATCACTTCCCCTTTTAGGTCGGTAATGGTTATGATCGTATTGTTGAACGTCGCCTGGATATGAGCAACCCCGGCGACCAGACCCTTTCTGATTTTTATCTTTTTCTTTACTGCCTCAGCCATGGTTTAAGTTTTTTCCTCCTTTTTCCTTCCGGAACCAACCGTCTTACGCTTGCCGCGCCGGGTGCGCGCGTTAGTTTTGGTGCGCTGCCCTCTTGCCGGCAAGGCCTTTTTGTGGCGGAGGCCGCGATAGGCCCCGATGTCCATCAGCCGTTTGATGCTCATGCTTATGTCTTTGCGAAGGTCGCCTTCAACCTTGATGTCCTTTAGGGTCTCTCTGAGCCGCAGGATCTCGCTCTCAGAGAGGTCCTTTGATTTCTTATCCGGATCGATCCCGGTCTGCGCCAGGATCTTGCGGGAAAGCGACGGGCCGATGCCGTAAATATAGGTCAGTCCCACGACGAGCCTTTTTTGCGGCGGTAAATCCACGCCTACGATTCTTGCCATTTTTCTTATTACCTCCTGATGCCCTGATCTCCGGATAACCCGTGATCCAGATCTATCCCTGTCTCTGCTTATGCTTCTTTATTTCACAGATCACTCTAACACACCTTCCCCGGCGTATTATTTTGCATTTATCACAGATCTTCTTTACTGATGCTCTTACTTTCATTTTTCTACCTCATCCTGTAAGTTATTCGGCCCTTGGTCAGATCATAAGGAGAAAGTTCGACCTTTACTTTGTCTCCGGGAAGGATCCTGATAAAATTCTTCCTGATCTTCCCGGAAACATGCGCAATGATCATCTGACCAGTTTCGACCTTGACCCGGAACACCGCGTTGGGCAGTGCTTCGGTTACTTCTCCCTCAAGCTCAATTACGTCTTTTTTTGACATGTTAATATTTCCACTCCGTTATCGGTCACCAGCACTGTGTCCTCAAAATGGGCCGACAAGCTCCGATCCTTGGTCACCACCGTCCAACCGTCTGACAGCGTGATTATCGCCGAACCTCCGACGTTCAGCATCGGTTCGATCGCCAGGGTCATGCCTGGCCTCAGCTCCACACCTTCCCCAGCTACCCCATAATTGGGGATCAGCGGGTCCTCATGCATGTTCTGCCCGATCCCGTGGCCGAACAGGTCTTTTACCACGGAATAACCGTGCGCCTTGGCGTGACGCTCGATCGAACTGGAAACATCTCCCAGTCTGACTCCCGGACGGACCTTTCCGATCGCGATCGTGAGCGCTTCCCGTCCGCACTTTAAAAGCAGCTTGGCCTGCTTGCTCACCTTGCCCACCGGATATGTCCGGGCCATATCACTGTAATAGCCCTGATTAATCGCTCCCATGTCCAGGCCAACGATGTCGCCTTCGGCCAAAACTTTTTTCGGCGATGGGATTCCGTGTACGACCTCGCTATTGACCGAAATGCAGGTCGCGTACTGGTATCCCCGATAGCCCTTAAACGCGGGCCGCCCGCCGTAACTAATGATCAGTTTTTCGCCGATCTCGTCAATCTCGGCGGTCGTGATCCCAGGCTTTATGTATTTTTCAATGTCCAAAAACACCTGCGCCACTATCTCGCAGGCGCGTTTGATCTTATCTATCTCCTCGGGAGATTTGATAAAGATCATAGCCCCAATGCCTTAAGCAACCTCTCAAAGACTTCGTCGATCGTTCCGGCCGCGTTGATCGCGACCAGATTGTTCTTGCCTTCGTAATAACTAACCACCGGTTTGGTCGATTCTTCGTAAACCCCGAACCGGGTCCGGATCACTGCTTCGTTGTCATCCGCGCGCTTGTATAGTTTCCCCCCGCATCGGTCACATACGCCTTCTTTTTTCGGAGGGCTGAACTTTTCGTGGTACACCGCTCCGCAGTTCGGACAGCTGAGCCTGCCGGAGTTGCGCTCGATCACCGATTCAAGCTTGACCTTGAAATAGACCACCCGGTAATCCTTGCCCGCTAGCATCCCGGAGAGCGCCTCCGCCTGCTTCATGGATCTTGGAAATCCGTCAAGAATTAAGCCTAACTTGCAATCATCCTTCAAGATCCTCTGCCTTGTGATCTCGATCGTGATCTCGTCCGGGACCAGCTTGCCGGCTTCAACGAACTCCTTCGCCTTCTTTCCCACATCCGATCCTTCGCGGATCGTTTCCCGTAAAATGTCCCCCAGCGCGATATGGGGAAGACTCATCTTTTCCGCCAGCTTTTTCGCCTGGGTCCCCTTGCCCGAGCCGGGCGGGCCTAAAAATATCAGTATCAAGCCAGCAGTCCTTCGTACTGGCGCGTGACCAAATGGGTTTCTATTTGACGGACCAGGTCGAGCGCCACGCCAACCACGATCAAAAGCGCCGTGCTGCCCAGTCCCTGAAAACTGCTGATCTGGGTGACCCCTTCTACTATTGTGGGGAGCACCGCGATCAATCCTAAAAACAGCGCGCCGACCAGGGTCAGCCGCGAGATCGTGTATTCAAAATAATCCGCGGTCGGCTTTCCGGGCCGGATCCCCATCACAAAGCCGCCGTATTTTTTTATGTTCTCGGCCAGCTCCACCGGATTAAAAGTTATCGCCGTATAAAAATAAGTGAAAAAGAAGATCAGGGCGAAATAGAAAAGCATATACCAGACGTGCCCGGGCGACAGGAACGACGCCAGCTGCGGGAACGGGAACATCGGCATGAACTGCGCGATGGTCGCCGGGAAAAGCAATACCGAAGACGCGAAGATGATTGGGATCACTCCTCCCTGGTTGATCCGCAGGGGGATATAGGTGCTCCCGCCGCCGTACATCTTGCGGCCGACCACTCTTTTTGCGTACTGCACCTGTATCTTTCTCTGCCCCTCCTGAACATAAATGATCGCCACGATCATAAAGAGGAATGACGCGAGCAGTATGAGCACGCCGAAAATGCTCGCCCCTCCCCTCACCAGCGTGACGGTTTGCCCCACATAGGTAGGGATACGGGAAACGATGCCTATGAAAATTATCAGTGACGCGCCGTTGCCGATCCCTCGCTCGGTGATCAGCTCGCCCAGCCACATGACCAGGATCGATCCCGCGGTCAGAGTAAGAATACAGGTGATAAGGAACAGCGGGAACGGCACGGTTTCCTGTATCACGCCTCTCAGCCAGAACGCCATGCCGAACGATTGGAAACCGGCCAGGCCTACCGTCATATATCTAACATACTGCGCGATCTGCTTGCGGCCCATCTCCCCTTCTTTTTGAAGCGCTTCGAGCTGCGGGACCACCACCGTCAGCAGCTGCATGATGATGCTCGCGTTGATGTAAGGCACGATCCCCATCGCGAAGATCGAGAACCTCATTAGCGCTCCGCCGGTAAAAAGATCGAACAGTCCGAGTAGGTTCCCCTGCCCGAACAGCGCGGAAAGCTTGGTCGCGTCCACTCCGGCCACCGGGATGTGCGCTCCCACGCGGAAGATCGCCAGCAGGGCCAGCGTAATGATGATCTTTTTTCTTAGATCAGGGATATTGAACAGGGTCTGGAATATATTCAGCACAAAACTATTTTGCCTCCGGCTTTTTCAATCTTTTCTTTGGCGGATTTGGTGAACTTATGCGCGGAAACCGTCAAAGCTTTGCTTACCTCGCCATTGCCCAGCACTTTGATCTTTTCGCCGGCCTCGGCCAGGTTCGCCTTTATCAGGTCATCGATCTTTATCTCGCCGCTAAATTTCGCAAGAGAGCTCACGTTTATCTCACGGTAGATCTTCTTGAACGCGAAATTTTTGAAGCCGCGTTTTTTCGGAAGCCGCCGGTAAATGGGGGTCTGGCCGCCTTCGAAGAACGGGCCTTTGGTCCCGCCGGAGCGGCTTTTCTGTCCCTTGTTCCCTCTTCCGCCGGTCTTGCCGTGGCCGGAACTGGTCCCACGGGCGACGCGTTTTTTCCGTTGAAGGGAGTCGGGATGCGGCCTTAAAGTATTAAGCTTCAACACTTTGCACGAACCTCACTTCCAGATCTTTTCCGCGATGCACTTTTTCATCTTCTATATTTCTGAGGGCCAGAAGCGCGTTGATCGTCGCCTTGGCCGAATTGATGGCGCTGCTCGATCCGATCGATTTCGCGACGATGTCCCGGATCCCGGCCAGCTCCAGCACCACGCGCACCGAACCACCGGCAATAACCCCTCTACCGGCCGGCGCGGGACGCAGAAGCACTTCAGATGCTCCAAGCTTGCCTATGACTTCATGCGGAATGGTGTTCACGACCATGGGAACCTTGATCATTTTTTTCTTTGCCGCCTCGACCGACTTGCGGATCGCGACCGAAACGTCTCCCGATTTACCGATGCCCAGGCCAACTCTCCCCTTGCGGTCACCGACCACGGTTAAAACTCTGAACCCGAATCTCTTGCCGCCGGTAACGACTTTACACACCCGCCGCACCTGCACTACTTTTTCTTCGAACTCTTTTTCCTCATACATTAGAATTTAAGCCCTCCCTCTCTGGCGCCTTCGGCCAGGGCCTTGACCCTTCCGTGATATGGAAATCCGCCGCGGTCAAACACTACTGCCTCAATGCCCTTTGTCTTTGCCGCCTTGGCAATCTCCATTCCCGCCGTTTTCGCCAGTTCGGATTTTTTTCCCTTGTTCTTTATTTTAATGGTAGAGGCAGATACGATCGTCTTTCCCGCCTCATCGTCAATGATCTGCGCGTAGATATTGGTCAGGCTCCGGTAAACTACCAGCCTGGGCCTTGCTGCGCTCCCTTTTATCTTAGCTTTCCTCAATTTTTATCCTCCTGCCGCGCCCGCGGTCTTGGCGGCCTTACCCGCTTTCCGCTTGACGATCTCGTCTATGTATTTGATCCCTTTGCCCTTGTACGGCTCCACTTTCCGGATAGCCCTGATATTGGCCGCGATTTGGCCGACCAATGCTTTGTCTATACCCAAAACTTTGACCTTGTTCTGCCCTTCCACCTGGAATAAGATCCCTTCCGGTGGAACCACATCAACCGGATGCGAAAACCCGATCGAAAGGTTAAGGGTCTTGCCTGAAAGCGCGGCCCGGTAGCCGACGCCTGAAAGTTCGAGCACCTTCTCAAACCCGTTCGCCACGCCGTTCACCATGTTAGCGATCAGCATGCGGTAAAGTCCGTGCAGCGCGCGGATCTTTTGATCGTTCAATTCCCGCGAAAGCTTGATCTTGCCGTCCTTTATCTCGATCGCTATTTTAGGGTCGATCTTCTGGGACAGCTGGCCCTTCGGTCCCTTAACGGAGACCGTTCCTTTATCAAACTTAACTTCAACCCCTTTTAAGATCGTGATCGGGGCCTTGCCAATTCTGGACATTTTCCCTCCTAATCTATTCTGGGCGCGGTCGATCGCTTACCAGACGTAACCGAGTATCTCCCCGCCCACTTTCATTTTACGAGCGCTCTGATCGGACATCACTCCCTGAGGAGTGGTAAGTATCACGCAACCGAAACCTGAACGGACCCTCGGCAGCTCCCGGAAGCCAAGGTAGACCCGGCGGCTGGGCTTGCTGACTCTTTTGATCCCGGTTATCACGCCGCGGACCGGCTTGCCGAAACGGTCGAACACATATTTCAGCCCAAGCCGCATGATCTTCTTTTTGCCCCGGGTCAGCACTTCGTGCTTAAGAATGAACCCTTCTTCATTTAAGATCCGCGCCACTTCCTGCGAAAGCAGGCTGTGCTGAACTTCGATCGTTTCCTTCCTTCTTGAGATCCCGTTCTTTATTCTCGCAAACATATCCGAAACTACATCGGCCATAATTCCTCCTAAATTATCTTGATCCGTTAAATCTCTTACCAGCTTGCCTTTGAGACCCCCGGCAATTCGCCGCGGTGCGCCATCGCCCTGAAACAGATGCGGCAAATGCCGAACTTTCTGATAAACGCGCGCGATCTTCCGCAGATGCTGCAGCGACTGTGCTTTCTGACTTCGAACTTCCGTCCTTTTTTTATTCTTTCAAGCCATGCTTTTTTTGCCATTTTATTTCTCCATGAACGGTATGCCGAACATTTTTAAAAGCTCCCGGGCCTCTTCGTCCGATTTAGCGGAGGTGACCACGGTTATGTTCATGCCCCTTACTTTGTCCAGTTTATCGTAATCCACTTCGGGGAATATAAGCTGTTCCTTGATCCCGAAATTATAATTCCCCATGCCGTCAAAAGATCGGGGAGACAACCCCTTGAAGTCCCTGATTTTGGGCAGGCTGATGTTGATCAGCTTGTTTAAGAAAAGGTACATCCTCTCTCCCCGCATCGTTACCATGCAGCCGATCGGGTCGCGGGCTTTCAGCTTGAAGTTGGCGATCGACTTTTTCGCCTCTTTGATCACCGCTTTCTGGCCCGTGATCTCCGTCAGCTCCTTCGCCGCGGCCTCGGTCGCCTTGGGATTTACGATCCCTTCGGACACACCCTCCGAGATGACGATCTTGATCAGTTTCGGCACATCATAGACATTCTTATATTTGAAGTGCTTTATCATTTCTGGAACGATCTTTTTTAGGTATTTCTCTTTGATCTCGCTCATTCTTTATCCATTGGCTCCTTACATTTTTTACAGTACCGGCGGCCGTCCTCCCGCTTGATCCGGACCGGCTTGCCGCATTTAGGGCACACCACCTGAACTTTCGAGGTCATAAGCGCGACCGGCTTATCGATTATTCCGCCCTGGAATTTCTGGGTCGGCTTTTGGTGTTTCTTCACAAGATTGACGCCCTCGACTAAGACTTTCATCTTATCCGGGAATACTTTCAGTACCTTGCCTTTCTTTCCTTTTTCTTTTCCGGAAAGAACGACCACTTGATCCCCTTTTTTAATTTTCATTTTTCCCTTTTCCATTTAAACTACCTCTGGCGCCAGCGAGATGATCTTCATAAAGCCTTTATCGCGCAACTCCCTGGCCACCGGGCCAAAGACCCTGGTCCCTCTGGGGCTTAGCTCTTTGGTTATGATCACCGCCGCATTATCATCGAATTTAACATATGAACCGTCGCGCCGCCGGATCGCCTTGACCGTCCTTACCACCACCGCCCGCACAACCTCTCCGTCCTTCACCTGCATGTGCGGGTCCGCCTCTTTAACTACGCCCACGATCACATCCCCCACGCCCGCGAACTTGGTATTGCTTCCCCTAAGGATGCGAATGCACATGATCACTTTTGCGCCGGTATTGTCGGCAACCTGCAGTCTGGTCTGCATGGTTATCATAGTTTTCCCGCCTCGCTCAATACCTTGACCAGCTTGAACTTTTTAGTCGCCGAGATCGGCTTGCATTCGGTTATCAGCACTTTTTGCCCGATCTTGCAGGAATCTTTCGGATCGTGCACGTGGTATTTTTTAAACACCTTTAAAACCTTGCTGTACAAGGGATGGCTGACCACCCGTTCCACCTGGACCACGGCGGTCTTCTGCATTTTTTTGCTGATCACGAAGCCTTCTTTATTTTTTCCCTTCACCTTGCTTCTCCTTTATGACGGTCAGCACTCTGGCGATATCATGCCTTGCTTCCTTTATTTTCAAAAGATTCTTCAGTTCGCCCTTTGTTCTCTGGAACCTTAGGTTCTTTCCTTCCAGCCTTAGATCCTGCAGTTTCTTTTGCAATTCTTCCACGGTCAATTCTCTTAATTTTAATGCCTTCATGACTGCGATATCACCCTTGTCCTGATCGGCAGTTTGAACTGGGCCAGGCGCATCGCTTCTTCCGCTTCCTTGCCGGTCACGCCCGCCATTTCAAATATCACATGCCCGGTCCTGACCCCGGCCTTGAACCCGACCGGAGCGCCCTTGCCTCCGCCCATTCTGGTTTCCGCGGGACGGGCGGTATATGATTTATCAGCCAACACCCGGATCCAGACCTTGCCGCCTCTTTTCAGATAATGCATGATCGCTTTTCTGGCGGATTCGATCTGGTTGGTCTTGAGGTACCCGCATTCAACCGCCTGCAATCCATACTCGCCGTAAATAAGGCTGCAGCCGGTAGCCGCTTTCCCTCTCAGCCGTCCGCGCTGCGCTTTTCTGAATTTAGTTTTTGCCGGTTGTATTGCCAACTGCCGTTACCCCTTTCTTTATATCTTCCGTTTTGTCGAGAAGGATGTCGCCCTTATAAACCCAGACCTTAACTCCGATCTTTCCGTAGATGGTCTGCGCTTCCGTGAAACCGTAATCGATCACCGCGCGCAGGGTGTGGAGGGGAACCCTTCCCACCCGATAACTTTCCGATCGGGCAATTTCCGAACCGCCCAGCCGTCCGCCCACTTGGATCTTTACCCCTTTGGCGTGGGCGCGCAGCGCCCGGCTTACCGTTTGCTTCATTGCCCGGCGGAAGGAAATGCGCTTTTCCAGCTGCGCCGCGATCGATTCGGCCAGCAGCTGCGCCGAAGCCTCCGGGTTCTTCTCATCGTGAATGTTGATCTGCACCGGCTTTCCGAACCTTCTGGAAAGTTGGTCCCGGATCGAGTTGATCTCTTTCCCGCCCTTCCCGATTATCAATCCCGGTTTGGCGGTAGTGATATTTATCTCGACCTGGTTCGCGCGCCGCAAAATCTTTATCCGGGAGATCCCGGCTTTGTAAAGATGCGACTTCAGATAATTGCGAAGCTGAAAATCCTCGAGCACGTATTTGGCATATTCGCCCTTTTCCGCGAACCAGACCGCGTCCCATTCCGCCGTGATCCCCAGTCTTAACCCTTTCGGGTGAATTTTCTGACCCACTATTCGATCTCCTTCCCGCTAACCACAACGGTAATATGTGAAATTCTCTTCTTTATCGGAAACGCGCGTCCGCGCGCCCGGGGTTTGATCCTCTTCAGCATTGAGGCCGAGTCGGCATAAGCTTCGCTGATGATCAGTTCTTCCGGTTTCATCTTGTAATTGTTCTTCGCGTTGGCGATCGCCGCCTTAAGCACTCTGGCTACCATTAACGCCGATTTCTGCGGCATAAATGCCAGCTGGGCCAGCGCCGCTTGCGCGGGCTTTCCACAGATAAGCTTGGTGATCCTTCTTATCTTAAGCGCCGAAGATCTCAAATATTTCGCTTTCGCTTTTACTTTTATCATGTCAAAGCCTTCGCCTGCTCGGTCGGTATGCCGTGTCCGCGGAAATTGCGCGTTACGGCGAACTCTCCCAACTTATGCCCGATCATGTTCTCCGTCACGTAGACCGGTATGTGCTTGATGCCGTTGTGCACGGCAAAAGTTAAGCCGACCATGTCTGGGATAATGGTCGAACGCCTCGACCAAGTCTTGATTATTTTTTTATCTCCGGTAGCGATCACCTTTTCCACTTTCCTTAAAAGATGATCGTCGACGAACGGACCCTTTTTCAGTGACCTTCCCAAATTACTTCCTCCTTGTAAGAATGAACCGGTCCGACGGCCGCTTCCCTCTCCTGGTCTTGTAACCAAGAGATGGCTGGCCCCACTTTGACACGGGATGAATGCGGCCGATCCCGGATTTGCCTTCGCCCCCGCCGTGCGGATGGTCGCAGGGGTTCATTGCCACTCCCCGAACCTCCGGTCTCCGGCCCAGATGCCGCTTCTTTCCGGCTTTTCCATATACTATATTCTTTGCATCCAGATTGCCCAGCTGACCTACCGTCGCCCGGCAATCAAGATGGATCATTCGCTGTTCGCCAGAGGGCATCCGGACAATGCCGTATTCACCCTCTTTGCCCAGGATCATCATTCCGGCTCCGGCCGATCTGGCCAGCTGGCCGCCTCTTCCGCTCTGCATCTCGACGTTGTGGACCACGGTACCGATCGGGATGTTCCGGAGCGGCAGCGCATTCCCGCGCTCGGCTTCCACATGAGAACCCGACTCGATTGTGTCCCCAACGTTAAGTTTATGGGGAGCAAGGATGTATCTTTTTTCCTTATCATCATATTCGACCAGCGCGATCCTTACGTTCCGGTTCGGATCGTATTCTATCCCCGTGACTTTCGCCTTAATGCCGTCCTTATCGCGCTTAAAGTCGATCAGACGGTACATGCGCTTGTTGCCTCCGCCACGGTGGCGCATGCTGATGCGTCCCTTAAATCCCCTGCCCGCGTGCTTCTTCAGCGACACGATCAGCGATTTTTCGGGACTATGCTTCGTAATATCTTCGTAAGTATCTACGATCTGGAACCTCGTCCCGGGGGACGTTGGTCTTTTTTCTTTAACCGGCATTATACTTCCAGCTCCTCTATCTTTTGCCCCTTCTTAAGGGTGACATACGCTTTTTTAAATGACGGCGTGCGGCCCGTTTTCCATCCGATCATGCGCGGCTTGCCGTGGTTTTTAACCGTGTTTACGTCGGCAACCGATACCCTAAACAGCTTCTCCACCGCGCGCTTGATGTCGATCTTGGTAGAATCGGCATGGACCTTGAACACGTACCGGTTCTGCGCTTTCGCGGATACCGCTTTTTCCGTTATCATTGGCTCGAGTATTATCTGGGCGGGCTCCACTTTATAATACCTCCTCAAATTTCTTGGCGGTCGCGCGGGAAATGACAACGTTCTCCGCCAGCAAAAGATCGTAGACATTGGCGCTCTCGCGCACCGCGACGTTCGCGATGTTCCTCGCGGAAAGCATCACATTTTTATCATAAGGGTTTAAGATCATCAGCGTCTTTGCGCCGTAGAGGTTCAGCGCTTTGAGCACTTTCACCATTTCCGACGTTTTCGGCTTTTCGATCTTCATCGAATCGATCACGATCAATTTTCCCGCTCGCGCTTTGTCGGACAGCAGGACCCGGACCGCTTTTTTCGCCGCTTTTTTGGGAAGACCGGTATTGTAATCCCTGGGCTTCGGCCCGAAGACCACGCCGCCATGCCTCCACAGCGGGGACCGGGTGCTTCCCGCCCTGGCCCGGCCGGTGCCTTTCTGTTTCCAGGGCTTCTTCCCTCCGCCCGAAACTTCGGCCCGGGTAAGAGTTGAATGCGTTCCCTGGCGCTGCGCGCTGGTATATTTCTTTAGCGCCAGATAGACCAGCGTGTCATTCTTCTTTTCGTCAAATATCTTGTCCGAAAGATTCTCTTCGCCCAGGTTCTTGCCGTCCTGTGAAAATATCTTTACTTTCATGCTTTATAAATCTCCAATAAATTGTTTCCCGGACCCGGAACCGCCCCGCTGATCAGGATCAGGTTCTTTTCATTTTCCACTCTTACAACCTTGAGACCTTTGACCGTAACCCTTTCATTCCCCATTCTGCCGGACATCCTCGTTCCTTTTTCGACGCGTCCGGGTGTGGTGCCGGCTCCGATCGAACCCGGTATGCGGTGCGATTTGGAACCGTGAGACATCGGGCCGCGGTGGAAATGGTGCCTTTTTACCGTTCCCGCTGTACCCTTGCCGATCGAGGTCCCCGCCACCTTCAATTTGTCTCCGGCCTTAAAAAGATCGGCCTTGAGCTCCTGGCCGACCTTATAATCAGCCGCATTGCCGACCTTGAACTCCTTAAGATACTTCACTTTCAATTCCTTAAGGTGCCCGGCCATCGGCTTGTTTACTTTTTTAGCCGCTCCGAAACCGATCTGGATCGATTTCTCATTGACCTGCGTCACGTAGCACGGTCCGGCTTCGACTACCGTTACCGGCACTACGTCCCCCTTTTCCGAATACACCTGGGTCATCCCCAGTTTTTTTCCCAATAACATCATCTGGTCCTTTGCCACTTTATTTCACCTTTATCTCGATATCGACACCGGCCGGAAGGTCCAGCTGCATCAGCGCATCGACCGTTTCCTTCGGCGGGTCCAAAATATCGATCAGCCGTTTGTGCGTCCTGATCTCAAAATGCTCGCGCGATTTTTTGTCGACATGGGGCGAGCGAAGAACGCAGAAACGCTCGCATTTGGTCGGCAGCGGAACCGGTCCGGAGATCGCCGCCCCAACGCGCTTGGCCGTATCGACGATCTTCTGCGCCGACTGGTCAAGCAATCCATGATCGTAACTTTTCAACGTGATCCTAATCTTTGATCTTGACATTTTTATCTTTCCTTCCCGGATGCCTTGGCGATTATCGCTTCCGAAATATTCTTCGGCACTTCTTCATAATTGGCAAACTCCATCGTATAGGTGCCCCGGCCCTGGGTCTTACTCCGAAGATCCGTCGAGTATCCGAACATTTCTGACAGCGGGACACGAGCCTTGATCTGCTGAACGCCGGAGTGCATTTCCAGGTTTTCGATCCTGCCCCGGCGGCTGCTAAGGTCGCCGATCACGTCGCCCATATACTGCTCGGGGACCACTACTTCAACCTTCATCACCGGTTCGAGCAGGACCGGCTTCGCTTTTAAAACGCCTTCTTTAAAAGCCATGGAACCGGCGATCTTGAATGCTATTTCCGATGAATCAACGTCGTGATAAGAACCGTCGTATAGCGTAACCTTTATATCCAGCACCGGATATCCGGCCAGAACTCCGGTCGTGGTCGCTTCTTTGATCCCGTTCTCCACCGCTGGAATGTATTCTCTTGGGATCGATCCACCCACGATCTCATTTATGAACTCAAAACCCTTCCCCGGCTCCGACGGTTCAACTATGATGTAGACATGCCCGTACTGTCCGCGCCCGCCGGTCTGCCTGATGAACTTTCCTTCGACATCGGCCTTACCGCGGATCGTTTCTTTGTACGCAACCTGTGGCTTGCCTACGTTCGCTTCCACTTTGAACTCACGTAGGAGACGGTCGACTATGATCTCCAGATGGAGCTCGCCCATTCCGGAAATGATCGTCTGCCCGGTCTCAATATCGCCTTTGATCCTAAATGTCGGGTCTTCCTCCGCCAGTCGCTGCAGCGCCATTCCCAGTTTTTCCTGGTCGGCTTTGGTCTTAGGCTCGATCGCCACAAAGATGACCGGTTCCGGGAACTGGATCGACTCTAGTATGATCGGACTACCTTCTGCGCAGAGAGTGTTGCCGGTGGTCGTATCCTTCAACCCCACCGCCGCCGCAATGTCTCCGGCGTACACTTCCTGCACCTCATCCCGCTTGTTGGCGTGCATCTGGAGCACCCGGCCGATCCTTTCCTTGTTATCCTTGCTCGCATTCAAGATGTACGATCCGGTCTTCAGAACGCCTGAATAGACCCTGAAATAGGTCAGCCTTCCGACGAACGGATCGGACATGATCTTGAATGCCAGCGCGGAGAACGGCGCATTGTCGTCCGCCTTCCGTATCTCTTCCTCTCCCGTCTTCGGGTTGAAGCCTTTTACTTCCGGCTTATCGAGCGGAGAGGGAAGGTAATCGATTATCACATCCAGCAGCGGCTGAACGCCTCTGTTTTTAAAGGCGGTCCCGCACACGACGGGTATGATCTTGGCGTCGTTGCATCCCTTGCGGATGCCCGATTTGATCTCTTCTTCATTGAGCGTATGCTTTTCCATATATTTCTCAAGCAGGGCGTCATCGCATTCGGCCGCTGCCTCGATCAGTTTTTCCCTGTAAGCGGTGGCCTTTTCCATCAGGTCCGCCGGGACCTCTCTTTCTTCCATTTGTTGCCCGAGTTCGTCAAGGTAAACGATCGCTTTCATCCTCACCAGATCTACCACGCCCTCAAAATTCTCCTCCGCGCCGATTGGGAGCTGGAGGCAAATCGGGTTGGCCAGCAAGCGGTCCCTGATCTGACCGACGACGCGTAAAAAATCCGCGCCAATCCGGTCCATCTTGTTCACGAACGCGATCCGCGGCACGGCATATCTGGTCGCCTGCCGCCACACCGTCTCCGATTGGGGCTGACATCCGCCGACCGCGCAGAAGATCACGCACACGCCGTCAAGCACCCTCATCGAGCGCTCCACCTCAACCGTAAAATCAACGTGGCCGGGCGTATCGATGATGTTGATCCGGCAGTCGCGCCAGGTGGTGGTGGTCGCGGCCGAGGTAATGGTTATCCCCCGCTCCCGCTCCTGCACCATCCAGTCCATCGCGGTCGTGCCTTCATCCACATTACCGATCTTGTGCACTTTTCCGGAATAGAACAGCACGCGCTCTGTGGTCGTGGTCTTCCCGGCGTCAATATGCGCCGCGAAGCCTATATTACGGTATTTTTCTATCGGATGTGTTCTTACCATCTGAAATGCGCAAACGCCTTGTTCGCTTCGGCCGTCTTGTGCATGTCCTCCTGTTTCTTTTTTGCTCCTCCGGTATTGTTATAAGCGTCGATCAGCTCGCCTGCCAGTTTTTCGATCATGCCCTTGCCCGATCTTTCCCTGGACGCGTCCCTCATCCATTGCAGCGCGATGTTATGCCCGCGCTCTTTTGAAACCTCGATCGGGATCTGGTAAGTGGCGCCACCCACGCGGCGCGACTTCACTTCCATGAGCGGCATAATGTTTTTGAGCGCTGTTTCAAAAATAACGATCGCCTCTTTGCCCAGTTTCTTCCGCGCTTCTTCAAACGCCCCATAAACGATCGTTTCGGCTTTGCTCTTTTTGCCGTCAATGATCATCTTGTTGATGAACTTTGAGATCACCTGGCTCCCGTAAACCGGGTCAGGACTGATCTTTCTTTTTGGAACGGTTCCGTATCTTGGCATCTTTTACTCCTTTAACCCTTCTTGACCACGGCCGCTTTCGGCTTCTTTGCCCCATACCGGCTTCTTCCCTGCCGGCGGTTCTCCACTCCGGTCGTATCCAACGATCCCCGGACAATATGATATTTCACGCCCGGAAGGTCCTTTACGCGGCCCCCTCTGACCAGAACGACAGAGTGTTCCTGCAGATTGTGCCCTACCCCGGGGATGTAAGCGATCACTTCAAAACCGCTGGTCAATCTCACCTTGGCCACTTTTCTCAAAGCCGAGTTCGGCTTTTTTGGAGTGGTGGTATAAACCCTGGTGCAAACCCCTCTTCTTAAAGGATTACCGAGCAACGCCGGTGATTTGCTCTTCCACTTTTTCTTCCTTCTTCCCATCCTTACCAACTGATTAATGGTCGGCATTTATTATTCTTTCTCCTTTGTCTGGGGAACCAGTTCGATGTTTCGATAATCTATGAACCCGGTCCCCGCCGGGATCAATCTTCCGATGATCACGTTCTCTTTCAGGCCATACATCTCATCGGTCTTGCCTCTGATGGCGGCATCGGTTAAAACCCTTGCCGTCTCCTGGAACGATGCGGCGGAAATGAAGCTGTCGGTCGTCAGCGACGCTTTGGTTATCCCGAGCAGCACTTCCTCCCCCTCCGCCGGTTCCTTAACTTCTTTATTTGTCTTCTCAAGCATCAGAACATCGATCAGCTCTCCCGGGAGCAGCATGGTATCCCCCGGTTTTACGATCCTGACCCTGCGGGTCATCTGGTGCAGGATAACTTCAATATGCTTGTCGTTGATGGTAACGCCCTGCGCCCGGTAGATCTTCTGGATCTCGTCGACCAGGTGCCGCTGGACGGCGGAAACGCCCTGGATCCTCAAAACATCATGCGGATTGACGGTGCCTTCGGTCATCGCCGTGCCCTTGTGCACGCGGTCGCCCTGCGCGACCCTCAACCTAACCCCGTAATTCACCAGATACTCTTTTTTCTCGTCGTCTTTTCCGGTAATGGCAAGTAGCCGCGATCCCTCGCGTTCGGAAATAGAAAGCGTTCCTTCAATCTCCGAAAGCAGCGCCGGTTCTTTCGGCCTCCTGGCTTCGAACAGCTCCTCTACCCTGGGCAGACCCTGAATGATGTCGCGGGTCTTGCTGGGATCCATTCTTATGCTCTCCACTTTGGCCAGTACGTCATAAGATTCAACCTCCGCCCCGTCTTCGATCATCAGCCTGGAACCGGCAATGATCAGATATCCTTCCCCCGGAGCGATCACGATCACATTCTTTTTTACTTCAAGTACGGCCCCGTTGGCCTTTGAGATCACGCCGTTCGCGATCTCGTCGCCGACCATTACCTTGTCGCCGACTTTTACCATCGATTTCTGCGAGAATTCATATTCCTTTAAGATCTTGGAATTATAAATAAAGAGCTCACCGTCTTTGCGGGCGATGGTCTCCGTAACCGCTCTTCCTTCGGCTCTCTTTTTGCGGTGGAAAGTCTCTAGATTTAAAAGCTTCACTCGTCCGCTGGTCGCGGCTATAAGGTAATCGTAAGTCGCGTCATATTCGGCCAGCGCGTCGCCGGTCTTTACGTCATCCCCGGTTTTTACCTTTAAGATCGCGCCGACGGGGAGAAGATATTCTTCTTTTTTATCCTTGATCTTCAGGATCAGGTTGCCGCTGCGCGATACCATTTTCACTTTATTCCCGGCTTCGTCGTCGATCGTCTTGATCTCGATCCCTTCGCCGAAAGCGACCGTGCCGGAGTGCTTGCTCTTTATCATGCCTTTGGCCGCTTTTCTCAAAGCGACGCCGCCGATGTGGAAGGTTCTCATGGTAAGCTGGGTACCCGGCTCGCCAATCGACTGCGCGGCCAGGATCCCGACCGCTTCGCCGATATTGACCAGCGATCCGGTCGACAGGTCGCGGCCGTAGCAGACCCGGCAGATCCCGCGCTTGGTCTGGCAGGAAAGCGCCGAACGCACTTCCACTTTTTCGATCCCCGCATCCTTGATCTTTTCTGCGGTTTCGGCAGTTATCTCTTCGCCCGCTTTGGCGATGACCTTGCCGGAGATCGGATCAGCAACGTTCTTCACCGGTATCCGCCCGATCACCCGGGTCGCGAGCGGGAGCATTTCTTCAAATCCTTCCCGGACCGATGAGAGGGTCACGCCGTTCCCGGTGCCGCAGTCGTCCTCGGTTATCATCAGGTCCTGCGAAACATCGACCAGGCGCCGTGTCAGGTAACCGGAATCGGCGGTTCTCAAGGCCGTATCAACCAGACCTTTTCGAGCGCCGTAAGATGAGATAAAGTATTCAGTAACGTTGAGTCCTTCCTTAAAATTGGTCTTAATCGGGATCGGTATGATGTTTCCGGAAGGATCGGCCATCAATCCGCGGATGCCGGCGAGCTGACGGACCTGCTGCACGTTTCCGCGCGCTCCGGAGAACGCCATCATGTAGACCGAATTTAGCTTGTCAAACTCGGCCAGCATGGCATTGGTGACATCCTCGGTCACCGCGCTCCAGATATCGAGCGACCGGATAAAGCTTTCCTTGGCGGAGAGCATGCCTTCCTTCTGCAGTCTCTCCAGTTCGGCTACATCCTCGTTCGCCTTGCTGATGATCGCCTTTTTTGATTCGGGCACGTGCAGGTCATCGATCGAGATGCTGATCCCGGCGATGGTCGCATACTTGAAGCCAAGCCTCTTTAATTCGTCCGCGACTTCCGCCGTCACGGCCGAACCGTATTTCTTATAGCACTCCCAGATGATCGTTTCCATCCCTTTCTTGTCGACGATCTTATTGAGATAAGCCAACTTTTCGCCGCCGGGTACTTTACGGCTGATCACGCGGCCGATGGTGTAGTTGAACTTGATCCGACCGACCGTGGTCTCGAGCATCTGTCCTTCGCGCCTTACTTTTATTTTTGCGTGAAGATGGATCTGGTCGAGATCGTGCGCTAACATGGCTTGCCAATCGTTGGCAAACACCATGCCCTCGCCGAACTTTTGTTTTTCGTCCAGCACGGTCAGGTAATAGATGCCAAGCACCATGTCCTGGGTCGGGGTGATGACCGGACGTCCCGACGCGGGAGAAAGTATATTATTAGATGCAAGCATGAGCAGGCGGGCTTCGACTTGCGCTTCGGGCAGCAGCGGCACGTGCACCGCCATCTGGTCGCCGTCAAAATCAGCGTTGAAAGCGGTACAGACCAGGGGATGGATCTGGATCGCTTTACCTTCGACCAGGATCGGCTCGAACGCCTGCACGCCCAGGCGGTGAAGGGTCGGCGCGCGGTTGAGCATCACCGGATGACCTTTAATTACTTCTTCGAGAATGTCCCAGACCACGATCTCCCGGCGCTCGATCATGCGCTTCGCCGATTTTACGTTCTGGGCAAATCCGCGCTCAGTCAGTTTGCGGATGACGAACGGCTTGAACAGCTCCAGCGCCATTTCTTTGGGCAGTCCGCATTGGTGCAGCTTGAGGTGAGGGCCGACCACGATCACGGAACGACCGGAATAATCCACCCTTTTTCCGAGCAGGTTCTGGCGGAATCTTCCTTGTTTTCCTTCTATTATATCTGTCAGGGACCGCAGCGGACGGCCGGTTGAGCCAACCACCGCTCTTTTTCTTCTTCCATTGTCGATCAGCACATCAACCGCTTCCTGCAGCATTCTTTTTTCGTTTCGAATGATCATGTCCGGCGCGCCCATGTTGATCATTTTTTTCAGGCGGTTGTTGCGGTTCAGGACGCGGCGATAAAGATCGTTAAGATCGGAGGTCGCGAAACGTCCTCCTTCCAGCTGGACCATCGGCCTTAGGTCCGGCGGGATCACCGGCAGTACGTCCATCACCATCCACTCCGGACGGTTGCTCGATGACATGAACGCTTCAAATATGCGAAGTCTCTTTATAATCTTTAGCCGTTTTGCCCCGTCGGCGGTCTTCAGCTCGCGACGAAGTCTTGCGACTGTTTCGCTAATATCGATCTTTTGCAGAAGCTCGCGGATACCCTTGGACCCGGTCTCCGCCTTGAACGCGTTCTCGTATTTTTCCCTGGCTTCGGCGAATTCCACTTCTTTGAGTACCTGGCCGATCTTCAGCTTCACCTTCGCTCCGCCCGACACTTCGGTGACCAGATAGGAATCATAGTAGACCACTTCTTCGATCGCGCGGCCGGGGATATCGAGCAGCAGGCTCATGTACCCCGGGACCGATCTTAAGAACCAGATATGCGTAACCGGCACAGCCAGCCGGATATGGCCCATCCGCTCGCGGCGCACGCGCGAGGTAGTGACCTCAACTCCGCATCTTTCGCAAATAATGCCCCGGTAGCGGACTCTCTTGTACTTTCCGCACTGGCATTCCCAATCCTTTACCGGGCCGAAGATCCTTTCGTCAAAAAGACCCCTGCGCTCCGGTTTAAAAGTTCGGTAGTTGATCGTTTCCGGCTTCTCTACTTCTCCCCTTGACCAGGCAAGTACCCGCTCCGGAGAAGCGAGCCCGATCTTTATGGTATTAAATTCCGGGATGATCTCTTCTCTGCCCATCATGCCCATGCTATCCACTTTCAGTTTAGTCAAAGTTGATCTCCTTGCCGTCTTTGTTGATGGTCTTCATGTCCAGACCCAGACTGCGCAATTCTTTTATCAGTACTTTAAATGATTCCGGCGTTCCCGGTTTTCCGGTCGGCCGCCCCTTGATGATCGATTCATATACTTTTGATCGGCCGATCACGTCATCGGACTTTAGGGTTAAAAGCTCCTGCAGCGTGTACGACGCGCCGTAAGCTTCCAGCGCCCACACTTCCATTTCTCCGAATCTTTGTCCTCCGAACTGCGCCTTTCCGCCCAGCGGCTGCTGGGTGATCAGCGAATACGGTCCGGTGGAGCGGGCGTGCATCTTGTCATCAACCAAATGGATCAGCTTCATCAGATACATGTAGCCGACCACTACTTCTCTTTCAAATGGTTCCCCGGTGCGGCCGTCCCTTAGCACGACCTTCCCTCTCGGATTGAACCAGGGGATCTTTAGGTCCGAAAGCGACTTTTCGATCATATTCAGGCTTGCTTCGTCTTCCGCGATCTCATCGAATATCGGGACTTCATACCTCTTGCCGTTGTAATGCGCGGCAAAACCGAGCAACAGTTCGAAGATCTGGCCAATGTTCATACGGGAAGGAACTCCCAGCGGATTAAGAACGATATCGACGGGAGTGCCATCCGGCAGGTATGGCATATCCTCTTCCGGCATGATCTTGGCGATCACGCCTTTGTTGCCGTGCCGCCCCGCGATCTTATCTCCGATCGATATTTTTCTTAACTGCGCGATGTAAACTCTGACCAGTTCGTGCACGCCGGGAGAAAGCTCATCGCCTTTTTCTCTCGACAGTACCCGAACATTTATAACTTTTCCGCCCTCGCCCGGAGGAACTCTAAGAGAGGTATCCCTCATATCGCGGGCTTTGTCGCCGAATATCGCTCTTAAAAGTTTTTCTTCCGCCGGCAGTTCGGTCTCGCCCTTGGGAGTGACCTTGCCGACCAGAATATCGCCCGCTTCCACTTCGGTGCCGACGCGGATCACGCCTTTTTCATCCAGGCACTTTACCGCTTCCTCGCCCAAATTCGGAATTTCCCTGGTTATTTCTTCCATGCCCAGCTTGGTCGATCTCACTTCGACCTCGTGTCTTTCAATGTGCAGAGTGGTGAACATGTCCTTTTTTACCAGGCGCTCGGATATCATGATCGCGTCCTCGTAATTGTACCCTTCCCACGGCATAAATGCGGCAAGGACGTTCTTGCCCAGCGCCAGATCTCCGTCCTCGGTCGCGGAACCATCAGCCAGAAGATCCCCGACCGATACCCGGTCTCCGGTCGAAACTTTCGGCCGGAAATGGATCAGCGTATTCTGGTTGCTGCGGCTGAACTTGATCAGCCGGTAAGGCTCTTTTTTACCGGCACTGGATTGAATGACAATCTCATCTGCCGTTACTTTTGTGACTTTTCCCGCGGTCTTTGCCAAAACCAGCGATCTCGAATCGTAAGCGATCTTTCTTTCAAGGCCGGTCCCCACATAAGGCGCTTCCGGTCTTAAAAGCGGCACGGATTGCCGCTGCATGTTCGCGCCCATCAACGCGCGGTTGGCGTCATCGTGTTCGAGGAACGGGATCATCGCGGTCGAGATGCCGATGATCTGCTCCGGCGCCACGCCGATGTAATCAACTTCCTTGGTCGGTGCGAAATCGAACGCCCGCTTGAACCTCACCGGCACTCTCTTTTCGGTTATTTCGTGGTTCTTGCCCAGGCGCACGTCGCAGGACGCGATCTTGTACAGGTCTTCCGCGTCCGCGGTCAGGTATTCGACTTTATTCGTTACGACGCCGTCCTTTACCTTGAGGTAAGGCGTTTCGATAAAACCGAATTTGTTGACCTTGGCATAGGTCGCCAGCGACGAGATGATCCCGGCGTTGGGTCCTTCCGGAGTTTCGATCGGGCAGATCCTGCCGTAGTGGCTGGGATGGATGTCGCGCACCTCAAATCCGGCCCGTTCTCTGGTCAACCCTCCCGGCCCCAGCGCGGAAAGCCTTCTTTTGTGCGTAAGCTCCGCCAGCGGATTGGTCTGGTCCATGAACTGAGAGAGCTGGGATGATCCGAAAAATTCCTTGATCACGGCGGACAGCGGTCTGATATTAATCAGGGATTGCGGAGAAAGCTGGTTCGGCGGCTTTATCAGCATCTGCTCCTTGATTAATCTCTCGATGCGGGTGAATCCCAACCTGAACTGCCTCTGCAGGAGTTCGCCCACGGCCCGGATGCGGCGGTTGCCGAGGTGATCGATGTCATCCGTCAATCCTTCGCCGTTGTGCAGCTCGATCAAGTACTTGACGATAGCAAGGATGTCCTGTTTGGTCAGTACCGTAGAGGCTTCTTCCACTTTGATCGACAGCTTGCGGTTCATTTTATATCTGCCGACCTTGCCCAGGTCATACCGCTTATTGTTGAAGAAAAGGTTGTTCAGGTAGTCCTGCGCCCCATCAAACGTGACCGGATCTCCCGGCCGCATCTTTTTGTAGATCTCAATCAGCGCTTCTTCCTTTGGAAGGATCGGGCTTTCCTTTAGCGTCCGTTTGCGGAATTCGCCTTCTGGCAGCGCCGCCAGGATCTCCTTTTCGGTCGCGCCGATGGCTGAAAGCAGAGTGGTAATGCCGATCTTTCTGGTTTTGTTGATCCTGGCAAAGATCGCCAGGTGAGCGTCGGTCTCGATCTCAAGCCAGGAACCGCGGTCCGGGATCACGACCGCGTAATACAGCGTCTTTCCGATCTTCTCGATCCGTTTGCTTTCCTTAAAATAGACGCCCGGCGAGCGGGTAAGCTGGGAAACGATCACCCGTTCGGCCCCGTTAATGATAAAGGTCCCGCGCTCGGTCATGATCGGGAGGTCTCCGATAAAAACGTCCTGGGTCTTAACCTCCCTGGTCTCTTTATTGACCAGCTTGACCTCCACCTTGAGGGGGTTGGAATAGGTAAGCTCCAACGCCAGGCAATCCGGTTCCTCATATTTTGGCTTCATCAAGGAAAGCTTGCCGGTAAAGTAAAGCTCCAGCTTGCCGTTGTAACTCTTGATCGGTGAGATCGCCTTCAGTTCTTCGGGCAATCCCTCGTCAAGAAAATATTGGAACGAGTCTCTCTGCAGTTCCAATAAGTCCGGCGGCTCCAGAACCCTCCTCTTTTTTAAAATCGGAAACGGATTTTCTCTCATTACTTGATTTCTACCTTTGCTCCTTCAGCTTCTAATTTTTTCTTTATTTCCTCTGCTTCTGCCTTCTTAATCCCGGCCTTCACGGGCTTGGGCGCTGAATCCACCAGCTCCTTCGCTTCCTTGAGACCGAGCCCGGTCACTTCGCGCACCACCTTCAACACCTGGATCTTCTTATCGCCTGGGCTTGTCAGCACGACGTCAAATTCGTCCTTCACTTCTTCCGCCGCTCCCGCTGCCGCGCCGCCGGCCGCTCCGGCCATCATCATCGGCATCGCCGCGGTCACGCCGAATTTTTCTTCCAGTTTCTTCACCAGGTCCGAGAGTTCGATCACCGTCAATCCTTCAACCATAGTTACCACGTCATCTATTTTCGCCATTTCATTCACCTCCTTGTGATTTTTTATCTTTCACAGCGTTCATCACATAAACCAGCTTCCTTAAGTTGCCGTGCAAAGCCCCGACCAGTCCATACATCGGGGATTTAAGTTTCCCGATCACATCGGCCAGCAGCGCTTCCTTGCTTTTAAGTTTTGCCAGGGCGCTGATCCCTTTTTCTTCAATATACTGTCCTTCCACCACGCCGCCGATGATCTTCGGCTTTTCCGCTTCCTTGATAAAGGTGGAAAGGACCTTGGCCGGCGCGACCACATCATCGTAGCCGAAAACGACCGCAATCGGACCTTGAAGGACCGATTTAAGGGAGCCCAGCGATTCCGGGAGCGCACGGACAGTAAAAGTGTTTTTTACCACCCGGTATTCGGCGTTGCAGGGCCGAAGCTTTCTTCTAAGCTCGGAGATCTCTTTTACCGACATCCCGCGATAATCGGTCAGGATCCATACTTTAGCCGAGTTCAGCTTTTCCTTGATCTTGGTTATCTTTTCCGCTTTTTTTAATTTTGCCGCGTCGCTCATGATTGTGCCAGATAGCTCCTTGTTTCGACCGGGATCCCGGGGCCCATCGTTGTCGAAACGGTCATCGACTTGAAGTAATTCCCCTTTGTCCCGGACGGTTTGGTTTTCAAAATTGCGTTGACCGCGGTGTTAAAGTTGGCCAGCAGCTGGTCTTCTCCCAAATTGACCTTTCCAAAAAGCATATGGACTACGCCGCCTTTATCCATGCGAAATTCAACTTTTCCGGATTTGAATTCGCCGACCGCTTTCGCGATATCCGGGGTCACTGTTCCCGATTTCGGGTTGGGCATGAGGCCTTTGGTCCCCAGTGTTTTTCCCAATTTTCCGACCTGTCCCATCATGTCCGGGGTCGCGATCAATACGTCAAAATCAAGGAATCCTTTTGAGATCTTTTCGATCAGGTCTTCGGAACCGGCCACCGCCGCCCCCGCCTTCTGCGCTTCCCCAACCTTGTCGGCGCTGGTGATCACCGCTACGCGGTTAACTTTGCCGCTGCCGTGCGGGAGAGATACCACGCCCCGGATCGACACGCCGCCTTTCGCGGTGTCAAGGTTAAGCTTGATCGCGAGGTCGGCCGATTCGACGAACTTCGCCCAGGTGGTGGACTTAAGCATTTTTACTGCTTCTTCGGGTGAAAGCGGTTTCTTGTCTGCCAGCAGTTTGGCTTTTTCTTCATATTTTTTACTCAATTGTGACTCCCATCGATCTGGCGGTCCCGGCGATTATATTGGCCGCGCCGGGTATGTCGTTCGCGTTCAGGTCAGGCAACTTGATCTTCGCGATCTCTTCCAGCTGCGCCTTGGTAAGTTTGCCGACCTTCTCCTTGCTCGGATTACCGGAGCCTTTTTCCAGCCCGGCCATTTTTTTGATAAGCGTAGCGGCGGGCGGGGTCTTTAAAATAAATGTAAATGTGCGGTCCTTGAAGATCGTGATCTCGACCGGGATAACGGTGTCGCCCTTGTCCGCGGTCTGCGCGTTGTAGGCCTTGCAGAATTCCATTATATTGACCCCGTGCTGGCCGAGCGCCGGGCCGATCGGCGGAGCCGGATTGGCCTTCCCCGCAGGGATCTGCAGTTTAACTTTGGTCATTACTTCTTTTTTTGGTTTTGCAGTTGCCATTAAATTATTTTCTCCGCATGTTCAAAATTCACTTCAACCGGCGTATCGCGTCCGAAGATGCTGATCAAAACCTTCAGCTTTCCCTTCTCCGCGCTGATCTCATCCACGATCCCGGTATACCCACGGAACGGTCCGGATATCACTCTAACGGTTTCGCCATTTTCAAAGGCGACTTCCAGCTTTTCCTTCTTGATGCCGATCTGCTTTAAGACCCTCTGCATCTCTCGGTCCGAGACCGCAGTCGGCTTTACCTTGGTGCCGATGAATCGGGCCACCCCCGGCGACTGCCTGATCGCGTACCATGACTCGTCGTCCAGCACCATCTCGATAAAAACATAGCCCGGGAACATCTTTTTCTTCTTCTCGATCTTGCGGGCGCCCCGGACCTCAAGTGTCTCTTCTTCGGGCACCAGTATCTGGTGGATTTTTTCCTGCATGCCGATCTGTTCGATGTTCCGTTCGATCGCGTCCTTAACCTGGTCTTCCTGCCCGGAATAAGTCTGGATCACGTACCATCTTTTCTCGGCTTTCTTCGCCCCGGATCCCTCCGGTTCCTGCTTGGGCTCTTCTTCCTTTGGCCCCTCGTCCGCGTTTTCCGCGGGCGCGCTTTCTACTTTTATCTCCTCCGCCGGACCGGCCTCTTTGTTCTCTTCCGGTTTCGGGTCTTCTCCCGCGGATTCGATCTCAATTTTGCCGCTATCTTTGTTTTCTTCCTCTAACATTATACTGACCTGGTTAAGAACATAAATATCTTTGCCAGCCCCCAATCCAGGAACATAACGGCCACGGAAAGCGCGATTACGATCAGCAGCACGATTATGGTTGCCGCCGTAACGTACCGGCGGTCGGGCCAAGCTACCTTTTTGACCTCCGCCCTCGTTTCCTTTATATAGTCAATGATCCTGGTTTTAATATCTTTCATCTATCATCTTACCCGAAAGTGGCAGGCCAGACAGGAATCGAACCTGCAACCCCCGGTTTTGGAGACCGGTGCTCTGCCAATTGAGCTACTGGCCTATGACCCACTGCGCGTTCAGCAGTTTTCCCGCGGAGCCAAGACGCCCGTTGGAGGACTACTTCTCCTCCTTATGCGGCGTTTGGGCCCGGCAAAATCTGCAATACTTGCTGAGCTCCAGACGACCGGTCGTTTGCTTTTTATTTTTCGTGGTCGTGTAATTGCGCCGTTTGCACTTTGTACACGCCATAGTTATTATTTCTCTCATATAAAAATAAAGGCTGAGGAGGCACAATATATCCCCCTCTACCAAAATTGCTACTTTTTTTGGGCTATCTTGTCGATGTAACTGAGGTTGCAGACCTTAATTGCAGTCCCCAGGCAGACCGGACAGGTGTTAATTATATATTATTCTCTCGCAAACTGTCAAGCGGATTTTTAATTTGTAATTTAGTCGCCGATTTGCTAAAATGATTTGTTGATTTCCGCAAAAAAGGTACCAGAAAGGGGTAAACAATGTCTGAATCTAATGTGATCCTGCCCGCTCTGCGATCGATAGAAATGAATCTGCTTTGGTTCGTGCTTGCGTCCGCCCTGGTCGCGCTTGCTTACGGGATGTATATCGCCTGGAAGGTGCTTAAGGCACCGCAGGGTTCGAAGGAAATGATAGAAGTGGCGCAGGCCATTCAGGAAGGCTCGTCCGCCTATCTTTCCCGGCAGTTCAAAGTGATGGGGATATTCATCGCGCTGATCACGGTACTGCTATACATAATATATGCGCCGCTGTATCCCAACAATGCCTTATTGCCGATCGGCATCTCGATCGCTTTTCTGCTCGGCTCGTTCGCTTCCGCCGGGGCTGGATACGTAGGGATGAGCCTCGCGGTGCGGGCAAATGTTAGGGTCGCCAACGCCGCGCTTACCAGTTTTAAAAATGCGCTGGAGATCGCGTTCCAGGCCGGTTCGGTTTCCGGTATGTTCACGGTTGGCCTCGGTTTGCTCGGCGCCACCATCATCTTCCTGATCTTCAGGCAGGATGCGATGAAGGTGCTGATCGGGTTCGGTTTCGGCGGCTGCCTGGTTGCGCTCTTTATGAGGATCGGCGGCGGCATTTATACCAAGGCGGCGGACGTAGGCGCGGACCTGGTTGGCAAAGTGGAGAAGAACATCCCCGAGGACGATCCGAGGAACGCGGCCGTGATCGCGGATAATGTCGGCGACAACGTCGGCGACTGCGCCGGTATGGCCGCGGATGTTTTTGAAAGTTATGAGGTTACGCTGGTCGCGGCCATCATCCTGGGCGCGGCGACGCTGGCGGATAAAGGTTTTCAGGCGATCTACGGCACGGCGGCAGCGCTGATGGCGCTCAAGCTTATTATCTATCCCCTGCTCGTCAGATCGGTCGGGGTCTTTGCTTCGATCATCGGTACGCTTTCGGTAAGAGGGAAAGACACCGAAGAGATCGGAGATCCGATGAAGCCGATCAATTTCGGTTTCTGGGTCGCGGCGATCGTGTCGATCATCGGCTTTATGACCGTTAATTTCTTTTATCTCAAAGACCCGAAGACCGGCGCTCCTGACTGGAGGTTCTCGCTCGCGACTTTCGTCGGCATCGTGCTGGCGGTGGTGATCGAGCAGATAACCAATTATTACACTCACACCGAGCACGCGCCGGTGAAGGAAACTTCGTATGCTTCAAAGTCCGGGCCCGCCACCATCATCCTGACCGGTTTCGGCCTGGCGCAGGAATCATCGGTCTGGTCGATCCTGGCGATCGCGGCTACTATTTTTGCCTCCTATACCATTTTCGGCGGTAACATCGCGCTCTCGGCTTACGGCGTCGCGCTGGCCGGCCTGGGCCTTTTAACCACGACCGGTTTCATCCTGGCAATGGACACCTTTGGACCGATCTCCGATAACGCCAACGGCATATTTGAAATGTCCGGCGCCCTAAAGGGAAAGGGAAGCCGCGCCGAAATGATCGTAAGCCGGCTGGACGCGGTCGGCAACACCACCAAAGCGCTCACCAAGGGATTCGCGATCGCGACCGCGGTGATCGCGGCGATCGCTCTTTTCCGTTCATTCATCACGGAAGGCGGACTGGTCTCGACCGGCATTCAGATCAACGAGACCAACGTTTTCATTGGTCTCCTGATCGGCGGTGCGGTTCCGTTTTTATTCTCCTCATTCCTGATCAAAGCGGTCAGCAAAGCCGCGTTCCTTGTGGTCGAAGAAGTGAGGAGGCAATTCCGCGAGATCCCTGGTATCATGGAAAGGAAGAACAAGCCTGAATATTTCAAGTGCGTTGACATTGTGACCACAGCCGCGCAAAAAGAACTCATCGGTCCGGCGATCCTGGCGATATTCACGCCGGTCGCGGTCGGATTTACGTTCGGTATTGCGGCTCTTGGCGGATATCTGGTCGGCAGTATTCTGGTCGGACAGTTATTGGCGGTATTGCTGGCAAATTCCGGAGCGATCTGGGATAACGCGAAAAAGGCGATCGAGCTGGGACTGCACGGCGGCAAGGGCAGCGAAGCCCACAAGGCTTCGGTCATCGGGGATACGGTTGGCGATCCATTTAAAGACACCGCCGGCCCGGCGATCAACCCGCTTATTAAGGTCATGAACCTGGTGGCGATCATCATTACGCCGCTTATTCTAAGGGATTTCCCAATAGGAATTAAAATTCCGATAGTCGGTATCTGTTTGGCACTGATCGTGTTGGCGACCTGGCTTAACAAAAGAGGGAGCCTGACCGGAGAGTAAAACTCCTCAAGGAGGTCTGCCTTGGAAGACGGATTCGCCCGACTCCGGGCAGAAATGGTTGAGTATCAATTGAAAGGACGCGGGATCAAAGATCCCCGCGTCCTTTTTGCTATGGGACGCGTCCCCCGCCACCGCTTCCTCCCCGCCCGCCTGCAGGCATCAGCTTATGATGACTCCGCCCTGCCGATCGGCAGCGGGCAGACCATCTCCCAGCCCTACATGGTCGCGGCCATGACGGAATTATTGGAACTGAAAGGGAATGAGAAAGTACTTGAGGTCGGAACCGGTTCCGGTTATCAGGCGGCGATCCTGGCCGAACTTTCCAATAAAGTGGTCAGCATGGAACGGATCGAGACATTGTCAAATGAAGCCGGTAAATTATTGAAAGAGCTTGGTTATGGCAATATTGAACTGGTGGCGGGAGATGGAACTATTGGATATGCCCCCGAAGCTCCTTATGACGGTATAATTGTTACCGCCGCCTGTCCCGATATCCCCGCGCCTCTATTTGAACAGCTTAATAATGGCGGAAGGCTGGTCCTGCCGGTGGGGGACAGATTTTTACAAACCCTTACGATTGTGAAGAAAAAAGAGGGGCGGATGATAACCGAATACTCGTTCGGCTGTGTATTTGTTCCGCTGATAGGCAAATACGGCTTTCCAGATTAATATTGTGTTTCTTTTTTTGATACCCACCATTTAAATGGTGGGTATCATTAAATACACATCAATATTGCGCCTCGTCCCTTTTTATGGTAAAATTACAAAGTTATGTCTGAAGAAGCGTTTGAAGCCACAAAAATAGATTTCACAAAAGGTAAATCCGAAGCCTCCGAAGTCGACGCCCTGATCGCGGGCGCCCTGGCGGAGCTTGGATCAAAACCCAAAGAAGAAAAAGCGGAAAAGGAATTAAAAGCCACGCCCATTCCCATATCGGCGGTCAGGCCGAAGCTCGAACCGAAACCTCTGGAAGAAAAGCCAAAGGAAAAGCCGGTCGAAGAAAAAAGGGAACCTTCGCTCGAAGACGAGCTTAAACGGTTCCAGACCGACCACCTGATCGTTGGGACCGTGGTCAAAGTCGACCATTCCGGCGCGCTGGTCGATATCGGATATAAATCTGACGGTTTCATTTCGCCCAACGAATTCGGCCCCGAACTCAAGGTAGGGGACAAAGTGGAAGCGGTGATCGAGAAACTCGAAAGCAAGGAAGGGTACGTCATCCTCTCAAAAGAAAAAGCCGATTACGAGATCAAATGGAATATCGCGCAGGAAGCGCTTAAATCGAAAAAAGTCCTTCAGGCCAAGGTCATCAACGCCGTCAACGGCGGATTGGTGGCGGAGTGCGAAGGGATCCGCGGGTTCCTCCCCGCCTCGCAGGTGAATAAAAGCCCCGAACAACAGTTAAAGGATTTTGTGGGACAAACCCTCCCGGTAAAGATCATCGAGGCCAACCGCCGGCAGGGAAAGATCATACTTTCGCACAAGCTCGGTTCGATCGAGAGCGACCGCATGAAGGCAAGCAAGGCTTTCGATGATTTCGAGGTCGGACAGGTCCGGCACGGCAGGGTCACCAGTTTAAAGAGCTTCGGCGCGTTCGTCAATATCGATGGGGTCGAAGGTTTAATCCACCTGACCGAACTCTCGTGGAAAAGAGTAAAACATCCCTCCGATATTTTAAAAGTCGGACAGGAGATCGAAGTCTTTGTTCTTGGCGTCGATAAGGCCGACCGCAAGCTTTCGCTCGGATTAAAAGAACTTCAGCCCGATCCCTGGGCGCAGGTGATGTCAAAGTACCGCGTCGGGCAGGTAGTCAATGTCAAAATATTGAGACTGGTGAAGTTCGGCGCATTTGCCGAGATCGATGAAGGGCTCGAAGGCCTGATCCATATCTCCGAACTCTCCTTGAACAAGGTGAACAGCCCGGAAGAAGCGGTAAAACCGGGCGACATGGTTGATGCGAAGATCTTGAGGATCATCCCGGAAGAGCAAAGGATCGGCCTCTCCATCCGCGAAGTGCAGTTTAAAAAACAAAAGGCCGAAAAAGAAAGCGCCCCGAAGGTGGATGAAACAAAGATCACCATCGGCGATATCATCGCCGAAAAAGAAAGGCAGAAAGCCGAACGGGAAGCGGAATTGAATGAGGAAGTCGAAACGATCGAAGAGGAAACACAGCAGGATCAAGGACTTACATGAGCTTTATCGGTAAGCTGGATGCAGCCGCCGATAAAAACCAAAGCCGGCTCTGCATCGGACTGGACATCGATCTCAAAAGATTCCCCAAAAAGATCCTCGATTCATCGGACCCCATCTTCAGCTTCAACAAAGAGATCATCGATCAGACAATCGATTTGGTTTGCGCCTATAAGCCGAACATCGCGTTCTACGAAGCATACGGTATCTATGGACTGCAGGCGCTGATCCGAACGACCGAATACATCAATCAAACCGGCATCCCGGTGATCCTCGATGCCAAAAGAGGAGATGTCGGACACACCGCCGCCGCTTACGCCAAAGCGATCTTCGAGATCTACAAGGCCGATGCCACCACCGTCAACCCCTACATGGGGCACGATTCGGTCGAACCTTTCATCAACTACCATACCAAAGGCATTTTCGTCCTCTGCCTGACTTCCAACATCGGGTTTAAGGACTTCCAGGCCGCGGACGGCAGGGAGCCGCTGTACCTGTCGGTCGCGAAACACGTTAAGGAATGGAACCATTTCGGCAACTGCGGCGTGGTGGTCGGCGCCACATCATCAACGGAGCTAAAAGCGATCCGGGCGATCGTAGGCGACATGCCGATCCTGATCCCAGGCGTAGGAGCGCAGGGCGGCGACCTTAAAGGTTCCGTCCAGCATGGAGGCAAACGCGGGATCATCAACGCCAGCCGCAGCATCATCTTTGCCCCCGATCCCCGGGCCGAAGCCAAAAAGCTCCGCGACGAGATCAACCGCTTCTCCAAGATAAATTAATGATCAGGATTGGATCGTTCAAGCCCGATACCAACATTTTTCTGGCCCCTCTGTCCGGGATATCCGACCTGTCTTTCCGCAAGATCTGCCGGCAGTTCGGCGCCGGTTTATGTTATTTCGAGATGATCGACTGCAATGCCCTGATCCACGGCCAAAATTCCCCAAAAGTCGGAGAGATCCTCACTACCGAAGATTCCGATTCCCCGATCGCCGCTCAATTATTGGGATCCACCCCGGAACAGATGTTGAAAGCCGCGATCATTCTGCTCATGAAAATGCCTAAAATAAAATACCTGGAGATCAACGCCGCCTGTCCGGCAAAGAAAGTGGCAAAAAAGAAGGCGGGAGCGCACCTGCTTAAAGAACCGAGGATACTTGGCGAAATAATAAAGCTGTTATCCTCTGAACTCCCCCTCCCCATTACGGTAAAGCTTCGGGCAGGTTTTGATCATTACTTTGAGAAAGATTTTATAGAAACGGTAAAACTCTGCGAACGATCCGGCGCCTCTGCCCTGTTCATTCACGGCCGCACCCGGAAACAGGGATATTCAGGCGAGGTTAATTACGAGGCAATTAAAAAAGCCAAGGCCGCGGTCGATCTTCCGGTCTTCGGTTCAGGGAATATTTTGGATCAGGGATCGATGGCAAAAATGTTCGAGCTTACCGGCTGCGATGGCATCACCGTCGCCCGCGGGGCAATGGGAAATCCCTGGATATTTGACGGTTTAAATCCGGACAATGTTGATCTTGCTAAAAGGATCAAGGTGGCAAAAAAGCATCTGGGTTATATGAAAAAATACCGGATCGACGGGCATACCCATAATATCGGCATCATGCGTAAGATCTCGATCCTGTACCTAAGTTCAGTCCCGAACGCGACGGTAGTCAGATCGCACCTGTCTGAAGCGAAGGACTATGAGGAGCTGCTGGAGGTGATCGACCTATCGCCGGGGATAGCGGGCTAGAACCGTAGTATTTATCCCGCCCCGCGGGGTAAAAGCCCCCGAAACCTCCATCCACACCGGCTGGCAGCTTGCAACCATATCATCAAGCATTTTATTGACCGCGTTCTCGTTAAAAATACCCAGGTTACGGTAAGCGAGCATGTACATCTTAAGAGATTTAAGCTCCAAACAACTCTTGTTCGGCATATAGCGGACGGTAATTTTCCCAAAATCTGGCAGACCCGACTTCGGGCAGATGGAGGTGAATTCCGGGATCTCGATCGTCACTTCATATTTTTTAAAATAATTCTTGAACGTATCGATCCTCGGCAATTTCTCTTCTACCCCTGATCTGGCATGTTTATCTGTATATTCTTTCATCTTCTTCTCCTTCTCCTCACCCTCTATAGTTCCCCTTCTCCATCTTTGATGGAGAAGGGGTCAGGGGATGAGGTTAATACGTCGAATCCGCCTCATCCAGCAGTTTCATGTAAACATCGTCCGAGGTGTGCGGATAATCGTGACTGCGGACCTCGGCGACAATATCTTTTTCTTCCGCGATGCGGGACAATATCTCCGCCCCGATCGCGCCGTGATGCTTGTGCACATAAAAGATCTTAAACATTCGGGGCGAACGCGCCCCCTTGCCCCAGCCTGCCAATAAATTATAGATCGGCGATAGCAATTTATGCAAAATGACCAGTACCGATTTATCAAAGATCGAAAGCCGCGCCGCGGATTTGCCGATGTCGTGCAGGAGGCCCAGCCGCGCCAGCTTTCTTTTATCAATTTCCCTTATGCCCGAAGCGGCTGACAACATCTTTTGCGCCACCACCACCCCGTGTTTCTGCTCAAAATCAGGGAGAGAAAAAAATAGCGCCGCTTCTTTAATGTTTAAATGCTGGTAAGCGAACACGCGGTCCGCTTCCCCCATTTTTGAGCTGATCGCGAACCAGAATTGTTTGATCCGGTAAGTGAATCTATCTAGCATAGATTCACCACAGCGAATGAATTCGCTGTTAAATTTAAACGAGAATTCATTCTCGTTTACCCGCCTGGTCGATCGCTTTCCTCAATGCGGCAACCAGTTTAACCGCTTGGTCGAACTGTTTTTTGGCGATCAGGTCCACGATCGCGGAACCAACGATCACGCCGTCTGCGTATTTGATGGTTTCTTTTGCCTGGGCGGGGTTTGAAATGCCAAAACCGACCGCGATCGGTTTATTGGAGAATTTTCTGATCTTTTTTACCATCTCTTCAACCTGGCCGGATAGTTTCAAGCGTTTTCCCGTGATGCCGGTCGTTGAGACCAGATAGATAAATCCGGTCGAAGCCGATGCGATCCGTTTGATCCTTTCATCATCGGATGTCGGCGCCACCAGGAATATCTCATTTACTACATTCCCCGTATCCCGTTTCCCTTTTCCCACCTCTTCAGGCGGCATATCCGGCACAATGATCCCGTCCACGCCCGCTTTTTCGCAATCTGTAAATAATTTAGCGCGGCCGTATTTTTCGATCAGGTTCTCGGCAAGCATGAATACGATCGGAACTTCGGTCTTCTTTCGCGCTTTCTTTACCAGAGCAAATACGTCCTTAAGCGAAACATTCTTCTTTAACGCCCGCTGGTGCGCCGCCTGAATGACGGGACCGTCGGCCAGCGGATCGGAAAAAGGGATGCCAAGTTCAACAATGTCAGCGCCAGCCGCTTCAAAGTCGTAGATCAGCTTTTCCGTTGCGGCAAGCGAAGGGTCTCCCGCAACGATGAACGGGATCAGCGCCTTTCGGTTCGAGAACGCTTCGAATATACGTTTCATATTCAATATAAAGTATATCATGAAATATTTGCTGGTTATTGAAATTTTTCGCACCCGGGAACGACAATTATTCAGATGGAAAATAGCAGCTTTAACAATCATTTACCTGGAGGAAAATATGATTTCATTTAATACGGTCGGTCAGAGAGGGATATCAAGGTTTGTTGCAGGAGCAGCTATTACTTTAGGGCTTTCATCTCAAGTCCCATCGCATCAAACGATAAATACCACTTCCGTTCATATCATTCCCGAGCTTTCGCTCAGTGTGCCGGAAGCAATAACCAAGGTAAGTACCTTATTACTCGACCTTGCCGTTAAATTACCGGTCCAAAATCTGCGTTATATGAATGTCCTGCTTTCAGATCTTTCCGATAAAAAGATCGACAAGCCGGAAGGGATCGATGCGGCGCTTTATAATGAACTTTTTTCTATAAAAATGCAGATAATCGATCTGGTTTACGGAATAAGGAAAAATCCGGATCTGCTTGATGCCACCCCCGAACAAAAAAAGGACCTGGCCGTCATTCGCACCGCTACTTCAGTGATCGACCTTGTCAATCATTTCAAACGATCGAAGGCAGAGATCATAACGATAACTCCAACCATGGGTTTAACCCCGTATCAAATATCTTATGACCCTCAAAGATCAGCCATTCATTTCCTTACCGATCTTACTTCAGCTAAAAGACTGGAATCCAAAGCCGCGTCCACCGCAAAGGCTGAGGCGGAAACCGCAGATGACAGCCTATCGATTAAACTTTTCAAGTCACAGTATCCTGGACGAAAACCGATCCCCGGCCAAAGGCCTTTTCACTTCTATGTTGATGCTTACAATATAGATAAGACCACCCCGCTCCCGGGCTTAGAGTCGCTTAAAGCCGACCTACAAGATTTGAGCTATAAATATCCGGGCAAAGTGATCAATGACAAACGGATCTGGATCGGCGATTATTCGTTTAAAGCGACTAAATCCAATTCCTGGGAACTCTCCCCTTCCGGCTCCGACCGATATGTTGACCTGGAACAGCATGTTGAGATCTTTCAATTGATCAAAGCCAATGAAAGCGCTTATAACGAAGCCGCCAGCCTTTTGGTCTCTTCTCATCCGGATATTTCCGCTGACACTTTTAAGATATACCTTATGCTCAACACATTCGCTGAACTTTTTTGGGCGCAGAACGAGGATCCCTGGCAGGATGCGGGCGCGGCATCCTGGTACAACCTGCCGCAGGCAGGATCATTTATGAGAACATATCAGGACTATCTCGATAAAGGATTTGTTTTAGGAGTAAGATTAAGATTCAAGGAAAATGACGGCACCCTGACTGACCGGATCCATCCCTGCCCCCCCAAGTTGTGGAGAATGGGCTCGCTGATGGTCCCGGTCGAGCAGCAGGGACTGGGCCCGAACGCGATACTCATCGGTCATTTCCTTGAAATGGCAGAGGCAGATCAAACCCTCTTTAATAAATATTTCCCTGATACGGAAATATCAGTCGAAAATGCGGTCAGAATAGCGATGGATATGCAATTATCAATTAAGGCGATCGCCTTTTCATATGATTCCATCATTTCCAAATTAAAAGCGACGCTATTCAGCGATCCTGATATCAAATTGCCGGATGATGTTTATCCTTCGATCAAGGACGCAAAAGAATCGCGCGCCTATTTCCTTTTGTCAGTTGCCCGGTACTGGAAAGCGTTCCCGGAATTCATTCATGAAAAAGGCCAGCTTTTTAATTTCCCTTACAATCACAATTCATGGAATATGGAATTCCTGGATAATTACTTAAAAATATTTGCCGCCATTCTTGATGTAAAAGATCCTTTGCCCAATTCGGAGATCAATTATTTCCCCAACAACGGCGGAGGGGTTTGGGATGCTTTTAGCGACGGCAATGATCCAAAAATAAAAGAAGGATGGAAGGTAATCGTCCTGCCGAAGCAATAGCAGGCCTATTTCAACAGTTTCCTCACCTCGTCCACATCTTTGTCCCCACGGCCGGAGAGGCAGACGATGATCGTTTGTTCTTTTGAAAGTTTCGGCGCCAGCTTTTTCAAATGCGCGATCGCGTGCGAGGACTCGAGCGCGGGGATGATCCCTTCTTTTTCCGAAAGGACCTTGAATCCAGAAAGCGCGTCCTTATCATTGGCGGTAACGTACTGGACCCGTCCCATATCCTTTAAATAACTGTGTTCCGGCCCTACTCCGGAATAATCCAGGCCGGCAGAAATGGAATGGGTATTTAAGATCTGTCCGGTCTTGGTCTGCAGAACATAGGTCCGCGCGCCGTGCAGGATCCCGATCGTTCCCTTGCACAGCGAAGCCGCCCCTTCCGCTTCCACCCCAACGATCTTCACCGTCGGTTCGTCAAGGAATGGATTAAAAAGTCCGATCGAGTTGCTGCCGCCGCCGGTGCAGGCGACAAGATAGTCAGGTTCTTTGCCTTCCGATTCCAGATGCTGCGCTTTCGCTTCTTTTCCGATCACCGATTGAAAATCCCTTACCATCATCGGGAACGGATGCGCACCGACGCAGGATCCCAGGCAGTAAAAAGTATCGTCCGGGTGCGCCATCCAGTCGCGCATCGCTTCGTTGATCGCGTCCTTGAGCGTTCTGCTCCCGGATGTGACCGGTACCACTTTCGCCCCAAGCAGCTGCATGCGGTAAACATTCAGCGCCTGGCGTTTGACATCGACTTCGCCCATGTAAACTATGCATTCAAGACCGAACCGCGCGCAGCCGGTCGCGGCCGCCACTCCGTGCTGTCCGGCGCCGGTCTCCGCGATGACCCTTTTCTTCCCCATCCTTTTCGCCAGCAGCAGCTGTCCGATCACGTTGTTAAGCTTGTGCGAGCCGGTGTGGCAGAGGTCTTCTCTTTTAAGATAGATCTTGGCACCGTTAAAATGCGCGGTGAGATTTTCCGCGAAATAAAGCGGCGTCGGCCGGCCGATGAAATGTTCGAGGTAATAATCCAGCTCGTCTCTGAACCCGGCGTCATCCTTATATTTTAAATAAGCTTCGGTCACGGCTTCATGAACGGGGACCAATGTTTCCGGCACGTGCCTTCCGCCGAACTCTCCGAAATGCCCATTCTTATCCGGTAGGTCGCTAAACATAGTGAAATTATAACAGAAATAACCGAAAATAAAAATTGCGGGCGCGGAAGCGCAAAATAACTCTTGACAAATTCGCAGAACGATTTAGAATTTAGCAAAAGAGGTAAAATTTAGTGAGAGAAAAAGTTACCTACGGTTTCGGTCCGCACCTGATGCTTGATTGCTACGGCTGCAATAAAGAAAAACTATCAGACATGGACCTAATCTTCGACACGCTGGATAAATTCCCGGAGAAGATCGGTATGACCAAGATCATGCCTCCCTATGTCTTTAAATACCACGGCGCGGTGCCGGAGGACTGGGGGGTTTCGGGAGTGGTGCTGATCGCCGAATCCCACATCACTATCCACACCTTCCCGGACAAGGACCACGCGTTCATCGATGTTTTCTCCTGCAAAGATTTTGACACCGATTTCGCCACCAATTACATGATAAATCTTTTTGAATCCAAGGAGCACGAGGTTTCGCTGTCTGCCCGCGGCTCCGAGTTCAAAAAGATAAAAAGATCGGTGAAACCCGGGGAGCTTCCCCGCGTTTACACGCATTAAATGAAGCATAGCCGGACCTTCCTCGAGCTCGAACCCGAATAGTCCCGATATAAAACCTCAAATTTCATCGTCGTTCCCTGTCCGCACGAAGTTTCGGTAAGCTACGGCGCCGGCACCAGGCGGGGCCCCCAGGCCATCCTTGACGCTTCCTTCAATGTCGAGAACTTCGATGAAGAGCTGAAAATGGAAACTTACAAGAAGGCCGGGATCCACACGCTGAAACCGTGCGCGGTCAAAACTCTTACTTCAACCGTCCATAAGATCGTCAAGGATAAAAAAGTCCCGATCGTACTGGGAGGGGAACACTCCCTCACTCCGCATGCGGTCAAGGCGGTTTTCAATAAATATCCGCGGCTGTCGGTCCTGCAGTTCGACGCGCACGCCGACCTGCGCGACGAATATCACGGCAACAAAGAGAGCCACGCCTGCGCGATGAGAAGGACGCTCGAGATCTGCCCGGTGGTCCAGGCGGGGATAAGGAACCTCTCTCCGGAAGAATACGAGTTCGCGAACAAATCGGGCCAGATAAAAAAGATCCACTTCGCGGAGCACCTGGATGTGACCGAAAAAGTCGTCTCGCAGCTAAGCGAGCACGTCTACCTCACTTTTGACGTGGACGCGTTCGATTCGTCGGTCATGCCCTCGACCGGCACCCCCGAGCCGGGCGGATTTTTCTGGTACGAAGTATTGGACATTCTAAGAGAGGTTTGCAGGTTGAAAAAAGTGGTCGGGGCTGATTTTGTTGAATTAATGCCGATCAAAGGATTTTTCGCGCCTGATTTTACCGTAGCCAAGCTGATCCACAGAGTAATGGGCTATATTACCGCCTACGCTAAATAGGGATCTGGAATTTCATCACGGACCTCGGGTCCCGGATGAATAATTTGCCGTCAGTATTCTCTACTATTACCCCGTCAGGAAGGTAATGCACACTGGCGCCCGCCGCGCCTCCGCCCGATCTGAAAACCACCAGCCTTCTTCCTGGTTTGGTAGCCGCCAGTTGCGGAATGATCCGGGTCAGGCTTGCTTTGTTCAACCAGGCGTCTTTTCCGAATGCTATTACTTCCACCCCATTCCCTTTTAGCATCGGAAGAGTCCATTCCAACACTACCGGATGCAGTTTTGAAAAGGCGAAATTCGCATCCCCGAACGATTGGATGCCATATTTTTCAAGCAGTTTTTTCCCGGGATCGTCTTTTTCTACCATCGGATCGTCATCCCCGGCTTTCATATAGAAATTATCGCCGATATATCCCGCCGTCCGCAACGCTTCCTGCTTCCGCCTGAAAATATCGGTCTCATCGGTTACCCCTGCCGTCCGGGCAACTCTTCCCGCCTCCTCCGCGATCGCCACCCGCTCCTCTTCCCCTTCTCCATATTCCATTTTGTAAAAAACCATGTCGGTCGCGCCGAACTTTCTAGAAAAAGACGGACCGGGCTCTGTTCCAAAACCGGAATCTTTCAGCTTTCCCTTCAATCTTTCATCGAGGCCTTTTAATATCTTCGGCAGCGTTTCGCGATTGACGTAGATCACGATCTTTGGCGTGTTTGACGCCCTTCCGAACTTCCGCCCCGGCCGCCAGGTGGCATCGGGATCAGGCATCGTCTTGAACATTATCCCAGCTTCTTGATTAGCAGAAAGTTCTTCCAGCACTGCTTCCAGCACTTCAGCGAACTTTTCTTCTCTTGGGTTAACGAATATCTTCCAGTCCTGATC
>CAIYXV010000116.1 GCA_903930225.1 uncultured bacterium
TCCCCGGCAGATCGTTCTGTACCGGGCGTTCGGCTGGCAGCTGCCCAAGTTTGCGCATATCCCGATGATACTGGGATCTGACAAGGCACGGCTTAGCAAGCGCCACGGGGCGACCTCAGTGATCGAATACAAAGACCAGGGATACCTGCCCGAAGCGATGCTCAATTACATCTCCAAGCTGGGGTGGGGGCATAAGGACCAGGAGATATTTTCGCGGACGGAGTTGATCGACCTGTTCACTCTCGAAGGCTGCGGGAAGAACCCGGCGATCTTTGATTTTGACAAACTGACCTGGCTGAACGGCCAGCACATCCGGACCGCTCTGCCGGAGAGGATCATCGATCTGTGCGAGCCGCTCCTGATCGATGTTTACGGATCGCACGACTCGGTATATATTTCAAAGGTGGCCAGGTTATTCCTTGATCGGATGAAGCTGATCCCCGAGATTGTCCCCCTTTCCGCCTATTTTTTCAGGGATGATCTTGAATTTGAAGAAAAAGCGCAAAAATACTTAAACGACCCGGCGGCCCCTGAGATTTTAATGACACTCGCGGAAAAGCTTAAAACGGTCGATCCTTTCGTCAAGGAAGGGATCGAGCAGGTATTCAAGTCATACGCCGCCGAAAAAGGGGTAAAATTGGGAGTATTAATCCACCCCTGCCGCGCCGCGGTATCCGGCCGCGCTGAAACCCCTCCTATGTATGATGTGCTCGAGGTCCTCGGCCGGGAAAAAGTGCTAAAACGGCTTGCTTCCGCGATCAAATAATATAGCAATATTTCTGAAATCCACCGCCAAAAATCACGATAATAAGATAGCTGTTTATGGCGTTTTTAAAATTAAAAGATCTAAGTGCCAGGATTGGAAGAGCACTGGGCGGCAGCCCGATTATTGCCGCGCCAAAGATCGCTTTTCTCCAAGGCTTTATTCCCCGCTGGACGATCAACGACCAATCTGATTTTCAAAATGTATTAGCGAGCGCTTTTTTATATTTAAAAGCATCCCCCGGGACCAACTTTATTATCGGCAGAGCCGATGACGCAGACCTCAGGATCAATCAAAACTACATTTCAGCTAAGCATGCGGAAATGGGGTTTGACGGGGAGAACCTATGGATCGAAGATCTGGGAAGCGCGAACGGGACATTCTTAAATGGGAAAAGACTGGCCGTGAATGAGAATACAATGGTAGAGGATGGGGATAAAATTGAAATGGGCCGGTTCTTTTATCTGCATGATGATGCCTCGTTTTCGGGCGAAAATATGGTCGATCCTAAATTGATCCCGATCAATCCGCCGGCTTTGCCGCCGCTACCTTCACCGCCACTGCCAGCGGCCGAACAATATAAAGAAGTTATAATTGAAGGTGCTGTGATCGATACGGATATAGCGGCCTTAAGAGATAAGGTCAGATCAAGCGGAAAAATGTTAAGGTTCACAAGAAACACCAACCTTGAAGAGATCAAGGATATGATCGTGCAGGGAATGATCAGGCCGAACGGCAGGGGTGCGAAGTATTTCCGCTACGGCATTGGACATGAATACGGAGAAGAAGGGGCGGTTTTTACCCTTGTCATGAAAAATAACTTTTGGGACCTGGAAAAGGATAAAAGCTGGTTTCGCAACATGTTCTTGTTAGAGGTCGATGGAAAAGAGGCGACCGGGGTTGGGATAGAAACCGACGCGGGAAGGGTCTACGGAGGCGGATATATTCATAAAAGCGATGATCGAGAAGGCCTGCTTTTAGACCTGGCTAAAAAAGCGGAGTATAACCGATGCCTGAAAAGAAGCAAGAACAATCTTCCGGCGAACCTTGGATACTCAGAAGTGATCGGGTATACGGTAATGGGCGGCAAGTCAGAAGATCAGAAATTTATGGGGTATTATCCCCAGCTTGAAGTGTCTCACGATATGCCTTTAGACCAGGTCGAAGCGATCCTGGTCCCTGAACATTTATGGGAAAGCGTATGCGACCTGGCTAAAAATAATCCCCAGATATTGGGATTGCTCAGAAAAGTGGAAGGCACCGGAAAAGGCCAGAAAGAGTTCCTTATAGGCCGGGAAAAGATGGGAAGAAGGACCAGATACCTTGGGGGCAGCTTCACCCCGAATTTTGGCTATGAATCTTTTTTTAAATTCGAGCAGGCATTTTTCGGGATCA